>JADGPM010000079.1 GCA_017882425.1 Solirubrobacteraceae bacterium | reverse complement strand
ATTGTAGGTGGCCCGCGGAGCGATCGGGCCGCTTGCGCGCCGCTCAGTCGTAGGAGCGCTGCAGGTGCGCGAAGCGGTCGTTGCCGACGGGCCGGCCGGGCATCTGGATGCGGGCCAGGCGGTAGCGACGGACCTTGGGCGCGCCGGCGTCACGGTGCGCCGGTGTCGGCGCCGACAGGAGCAGATAGCGGGAGAGCGACGGTGAGGGCCGGGTCATGTCCAGCATGATCGGCCCCGCGACGTCGCCGCACCACCGCCCGGCGGTCCCGAATGCCCGGGGGCCACCCGTACAACCTGTCGAATGGGGCGGGTGGGGCCGGCGGCCCCTACAGCCCGAGCTCGGCACGGACGATCGCGGTGACCTCGCCGCCGTCGGCGCGCCCGCGCGTCTCCTTCATCACGTATCCGACGATCACGCCGATCGGCTTCATGTCGCCGTCGCGCAGCTTCGCGGCGACGTCGGGGTTGGCCTCGAGCGCGGCGCGCACGACGGGCGCGAGCTCGTCCGCGCCGCCGACCGCCCCCAGGCTCTCGGCGTCGACGATCGCCGCCGGATCGCCGCCCTCGGCGACGAGCCGGTCGAGCACCTGCTTGGCGCCGCCCTGCGTGAGCTTCTTGGAGCCGACAAGCCCGACGAGCGTGGCGAGCGCCTGCGGCGTGACCTTCGAGTCCGCCGGGTCGTCGCCGTCGTGGCGCGCGGTCAGCTCGCTGATCCAGTTGGCCAGCGGCTGGGCCCCGGCCGGTGGGTGCATCGACGCCCCGGCGTCGAGCGCCGCCTCGAAGTAGTCGCCCAGCTCGGCGCGCCAGGAGAGCAGCCGTGCGCTCTCGACGTTCAGCCCCAGAACCGAGGCGAAGCGGGTCTCGCGTGCCGCGGGCAGCTCCGGCATCGCGGTGCGCGCGCGGTGCAGCATCTCGTTCGTGATCCGCACCGGCGGCAGGTCCGGCTCCGGGAAGTAGCGGTAGTCGTGCGCCTCCTCCTTGGAGCGCAGCGACGTGATCGCCTCGGTGCGCGGGTCGAAGTGCAGCGTCTCCTGGGTGACCGTCTCGCCGGCGCGCAGCAGCGCCTCCTGGCGCGCGACCTCGGCGCGGATGCCGCGCTCGATGAAGCGGAAGGAGTTCATGTTCTTCAGCTCGGTCTTCGTCCCGAGCTGGGTCGTGCCGACCGGACGGATGGAGATGTTCGCGTCGCAGCGCAGCGAGCCCTCCTCCATGTTCACGTCGCTGACGCCGAGCTGGCGCAGCGTCGTGCGCAGCAGTCGCAGCCACTCGCTCGCCTGCTCGGCCGAGCGCACGTCGGGCTCGGTGACGATCTCCGCCAGCGGCGTCCCGCCGCGGTTGAAGTCGACGACGGAGGCGTCGGAGCCGTGGATCCGGCCGCTGGAGCCGACGTGGGTCAGCTTCGCCGCGTCCTCCTCGAGGTGGACGCGATGGATGCGCACCTCCCCCAGGCGCCCGCCACTGCACAGGGGCTCGTCGTACTGGCTGATCTGGTAGCCCTTGGGCAGGTCGGGGTAGAAGTAGTTCTTGCGGTGGAAGATCGAGCGGGGCGCCAGCTCCGAGCCGACCGCGAGCCCGATCATGAGGCCGTAGTGGATCGCCTCCGCGTTCGCGACCGGCAGGCTTCCGGGAAGCCCGAGGCAGACGGGGCAGGTGTGCGTGTTGGGCGGCTCGCCGAAGCTCAGCGGGCACGAGCAGAACATCTTCGTCCGCGTGCGCAGCTGGACGTGGATCTCCAGGCCGATGACGGGCTCGTACGAGGCCACCTCCGCGGGGCCGCCCGCCCCGCGCTCTGTCCCGTCACTGGGCATCCCGCCGCCGTTCATGACGTCGCTCCCGTCCGCGTGCGCGCAGGCGAGCCGTCGAAGCCGATCGCCCGCTCGAGCGCGTGCGCGGCATCGAGGATGCGGTTCTCGCTGAAGGCCGGGCCGGCGAGCTGGAAGCCGACGGGCAGGTCCTCGGAGAGCCCGCACGGGATCGAGATCGCCGGGATGCCCGCGAGCGACATCGGCACGGTGAACGAGTCGTTGAGGTACATCGCCAGCGGATCGGCGGTCTTCGCGCCGAGCTCGAACGCGACGCCCGGGCTCGTCGGCGTGACGACGAGATCGCAGCGCTCGAACACCGAGGCGAACTCACGTGCGATCAGCGTGCGCACCCTCTGCGCACGACCGTAGTAGGCGTCGTAGTAGCCGCTGGACAGCGCATAGGTGCCGATCAGGATCCGGCGCTTGACCTCGGCGCCGAACCCGTCGTGGCGGGTTCCCGTGTACATCGAGACGAGGTCGTCGGCCTCCCTGCGCAGCCCGTAGCGCACGCCGTCGAAGCGGGCGAGGTTGGACGAGGCCTCGGCGGGCGCGATCACGTAGTAGGCGCTGAGCGCGTGCGGGGCGCTGTGCAGGCTGCACTCCTCGATCGTGGCGCCCAGCCCGCGCGCCGTCTCGAGCGTCGCCTCGAAGGCGGCGAGGACGCCCGGCTCGAGCCCCTCGCCGCTCGTGAGCTCGGTGGGGACGCCGAGCCGCAGGCCGTCGAGGCGCTCTGCCGTCGGGAGGCGGATCTCCTCCGGGTGGCCGACGGCGGTCGCGTCGTTCGGGTCGGTGCCGACCATGTGGCGGTAGAGCAGCGCCGCGTCGGTGACGTCGCGCGTCAGCGGACCGGCCTGGTCGAGCGAGGAGGCGAAGGCGATCATCCCGTAGCGCGAGACGGTGCCGTAGGTCGGCTTCAGACCGACGATCCCGCAGAGGGCCGCAGGCTGACGGATCGAGCCGCCGGTGTCCGTCCCCAGTGCCCACGGCGCGAGGCCCGCGGCGACGGCGGCGGCGCTGCCGCCGGACGACCCGCCCGGGACGCGCGTGCGGTCCCACGGGTTCAACACCGGCCCGAAGGCCGAGTTCTCGTTCGACGAACCCATCGCGAACTCGTCCTGGTTCGTCTTGCCGACGATCGTCGCGCCGGCATGCTCCAGGCGCGCGACGGAGGTGGCCGTGTACGGCGGCAGGTAGCCCTCGAGGATCTTCGAGCCCGACTGGCTCGGGATCCCCGCGGTGCAGAAGAGGTCCTTGACCGCGAGCGGGACGCCGCGCAGCGGCCCGTCCGCGTGCATGTCGGCGGGCAGGTGCTCGGCGACCCATGTGAAGGCGCCGAGCTCGTCCTCCTCGGCGCGGCGGCGGTAGGCCGAGAAGAGCTCGACGGCGTCGAGGTCCCCCCGCTCGATCGCGGCGATCGCCTGCGCGGCCGTCAGCCCGATGATCTCCTGGACGTCCATCGTGCCTCAGCCGGCCTGCGGGCTTGGGACGAGGAAGCCGCCGTCCTGCACGGCGGGCGCCTGGGCGAGCGCGACGTCGCGGTCCAGGCAGGGTCCGGGCTCGTCGGCGCGCAGGGCGCTCTCGACCTCGACGACGTGCGATGTCGGCGGGACGTCGTCGAGGTCCAGCGCGGCGATCGCGGCGATGTGGCCGAGGATCGAGGAGAGCTCGCCCGCCATGCGGTCGACCTCCTCGTCATCGAGGCGCAGGCGCGCCAGGCGCGCGACGTGGAGGACCTCTGAGCGGTCGAGCATGTGCAACCGATGATAAGGCGGGTCAGCCCGCGGGCGGCGCGGGCCGCGGCGCCGGCGGCGTGTAGCGGCGGCCGAACCCGGTGGTGCGCTCGTCGCGCATCGAGGCCATGCCGCCCGCGACCATGAGCACGGCGAACACGCTGCCCGCCCAGCCTGCCGGCGCGAGGTCGGCGGACGGCCACGGAGTGCTCAGCAGGTCGATCAGGAGCGCCGCGAGCGCCGGCAGGCCGATCGCCGCGAGCACGACGCCCGGCGGGTCGTTGAACGCGTCGACGGCGCTGACGACGAGCGCGAGAGCGAGCGCGAGAGCCGCGACGATCGCGATCAGCAGCAGCGTGAGCGTCAGCCAGCCGAGCGTGTCCCACCCGCTGGCGTCGGCGCGGCGCCCCACCCGGTACCAGTCCAGGAACAGCGTCACGAGCAGGCCGACCGCCCCGACGAGCGCTGTCCACTCTGCGAGCTTCAGCCGGCGCAGCGTCATGCCCGCTCCCCTGCGGCCATGCGGGCGGCCTTCAGCGTGTTGCGCAGCAGGCAGGCGATCGTCATGGGCCCGACGCCGCCCGGGACCGGCGTGATCGCGCCGGCGACGGGCGCGACGGCGTCGAAGTCGACATCGCCGCGGAGCACGCCGTCGACGCGGTTCATCCCGACGTCGATCACGACCGCGCCCGGCTTGACCCAGTCGGCCCCGACCAGGTGCGCGCGACCGACCGCGACGATCAGCACGTCAGCGCGACGGCAGACCGCCGGAAGGTCGCTCGTGCGCGAGTGGCAGGTCGTCACCGTGGCGTTCGCCCCCAGCAACAGCTGCGCCATCGGCTTGCCGAAGAGGTTCGAGCGCCCGACGACGACGGCCTCGGCGCCCTCGAGCGTCGGGCCCGCCTCCTCGAGCAGGATCATCACGCCCTCCGGCGTGCACGGGCGCAGGCCCTCGCGACCGAGCGCGAGCATCCCGGCGCTCAGCGGCGTCAGGCCGTCGACGTCCTTGCGCGGGTCGACGAGTCCGGTCAACTCGACCCCGTCCAGGTGCGCGGGCACCGGCAGCTGGCAGAGGATGCCGCTGACGTCGGGGTCGGCGTTGAGCGCTTCGATCAGCGCTGTGACCTCCTCGCGCGACGCGTCCTCGGCGAGCCGGTGGTCGAAGCCGCGGATGCCGACCTCCGCCGAGGCCTTCTGCTTGCCCCCGACGTAGATCGCGCTCGCCGGATCGCCGCCGACGAGGAGCGTCGCGAGCCCCGGCGCGCGTCCGTGCTCCTGGGTGAAGGCGGCGACGTCGCGGGCGACCTCCGCGCGCACCCGCGCCGCCACGGCCTTCCCGTCGATGATCCGTGCGCTCATGGACGCGGAAACCTATCCGGCTCGCGTCAGCGCTTGCTGATCGGCGCGTACTCGGCCATGAGCTTGCGCTCGGAGCCGTCGCTCGCGAAGCGCACGACGACGATGCCGCCGGGCTCGACGCCCGTGACGACGCCCTCGCCGAAGGCGGCGTGGACGACGTCCTCACCGAGGCGGTACGCGCCGCCGCCGCTCTCGGCGCCGACGTCCGAGGACCACGACAGCGCGCGCGGGCGGGCGCCCGCCAGAGTCGTCGCCTCGCGCGCCGCGGCCCAGCCGCTCAGCGTGCCCTCGCGGTCCAGCAGCTCCGTCGGGAGCTCGTTCAGGAACCGGCTCGGCAGCCCGTAGGTCGTCGAGCCGAACACGGCGCGCCGGCGCGCATGCGTCAGGTAGAGGTCGCGCATCGCGCGGGTGATCCCGACGTAGCACAGGCGTCGCTCCTCCTCGAGCGTCCCCTCGTCGATCGAGCGCGAGTGTGGGAACAGGCCCTCCTCGCAGCCGATCATGAAGACGACGGGATACTCGAGGCCCTTGGCGTTGTGGAGCGTCATGAGCGTCACGAGGCCCTCGTCGTCGCGTCGCGTGTCCGCGTCGGCGACGAGCGAGACCTCCTGCAGGAACAGGTCCAGGCGGTCGTCCTCGGCGGCGTTGGCCGCGTCGAACTCGCGGCCGGCCTCGACGAGCGCCTCGAGGTTCTCCAGGCGGCCCTGCGCCTCGATGGTGCGCTCGGCCTCCAGCCAGTCGTGGTAGCCGCTCTCGTGGATGACGGCCTCGAGCAGGTCGCCGACCGGGACCCGCTCGTCGACACGCAGGCGCAGCGACTCCATCGTCGCCATGAAGCGTCCGAGCGCCTTGATCGCCGCCGCGCCGAGGCCCGGCACGGCAGCGGGGGTCGCGGCCGCCTCCCAGATCGTGATCCCCATGGTCTGCGCGTGGGTGAGCACGCGTGAGAGCGACGTCTGGCCGATGCCGCGCCGCGGCGTGTTCGCCACGCGCTGGAAGCTGACCGCGTCCTGCGGGTTGGCGAGCAGCGTGAGGTAGGCCAGGACGTCCTTGATCTCGGCGCGCTCGTAGAACTTCGTCCCGCCGATCACCTGATAGGCGATCTCGCGGCGCACGAGCGTGTCCTCCAGCACCCGCGACTGGGCGTTCATCCGGTAGAAGACCGCCATCTCCGAGCGCGAGAGCCCCTCGTCGACCAGCCGCTCGATCTCGCCCGCGACGAAGCGCGCCTCGGCATGCTCGTCGTCGACCTCGCGCACGACGATCTGGTCGCCCTGCCCCAGGTCCGTCCACAGGTGCTTGGGCATCTGGTCGCGGTTGTGCGCGATCACCGCGTTCGCCGCGCTGAGGATCGTCTGCGTCGAGCGGTAGTTCTGCTCGAGCTTGACGGTCGTCGCCCCCGGGAAGTCGTCCTGGAAGTCGAGGATGTTGCGGATGTCCGCTCCGCGGAAGCCGTAGATCGAGTTGTGGCTGACGAGCCCCTCGGCGACGAAGTTGTGGGTGGCCTCGACGTTCAGGTCGTAGACCGGCCGGTCGAGCGGGACGATCGAGACGTCCTCGACGACGTCGTACCCCCCGTGCTCGTCGAACATCGCCATCCCGCGGCGGACCGAGGCGGCGGGGATGAACGGCAGCGTGTTCTTTCCCGGCCGCTCGTCATTGCTCCCCAGGCGGGCCACGAGCCGCCGCTCGACGTGCAGCACCGACTCGATACGCCGGACGAGATCCATCGCCCGCCCGAAGTCGCTGAAGGCCGACTCGAAACGCCAGCTCTTCGACCCGGCCTTGGCCGGCCGGACGTTCAGCCCCAGCGATTCGAGCGCCTCACGCGCGCCCTCGTCGCGGCCGCCGACCGCGACCGTGTGCATCGGAGTGGGCCCGCGGCGATCGCCGCAGAGCGTGACGGTGACGTTGCGGCGGCGCCCCTCGAAGGCACGCGGAACGTGGTGCGGGTGGTCGATCTCCAGTGCGTAGTCGTGCAGCAGCCGGCGGCCGCCGGAGTCCGTGTCAAGCGAGAAGAAGACCCCGTCGAGCAGATCCTGGTCGCACACGAGCCCGTTAACGCTCCTCCCGCGCCGCGCGACGAACGGCAGCGTCGGGATCTGGTAGCGCAGCGAGAGCTGCGCCTCGAGCGCCCGCGCCTCCGGCTCGCGGTCGTGCACGGCGACCACCCAAGCGGCGTCCGCGTGCTCCTGCATCGCGCGCAGCTGGACGCCGGAGACCGGCCGCGGCGCGCCAGGCGACGGGTAGGTCCGCGTGGTGCCGACCCGGAACCCGTGGCTGCGGCGCTGCATGACGTAGGTCATGTGGAGCTGCGGGGAGATCCCCTGGCGGTAGCCGGCGAAGTGAGTGTGCTCAGGCGTCGAGACGATGCGACGCCCGCCGCGCGTGCGGATCTCCACGCCCCACGTGGACATCGAGCGGTGGACGTCCGAGACGCGGGCCGGCCGGAAGTCGCCGCTGCCAAAGCACGACAGCACCTCGTCGCCGGGCTGGACGTCCTCGATCGCCCGCCGCGAACCGTCGCCCATCGTCACCCGGCTGCCCTCGACGAGGCACTGCGCATCGTCGCCGACCACCATCAGCTCAGGGCTCTCGCCCGGGCTGAGCAGCTGGAGCAGGCGGTACTGCGCGTGGTTGGTGTCCTGGTACTCGTCGACGAGCACGTGGCGGAACGTGGCGGCGTAGCGGGCGCGGACCTCGGGGAAGAGCTCGAGGACGTTGACCGTGCGGCCCAGCAGGTCGTCGAAGTCCATCGCGTTCATGCGGTGCAGCTGCTGCTCGTACAGCTCGTAGACGTCGGCGACCGTCTGCTCGAAGTACGAGCCGGTGAGCTGGCGGTAGGCGGCGGCGTCGCGCAGGTGGTTCTTCGCGTCGGAGATCTGGTGCTGGATCGCGCCGGGCGTGAAGCGCTTCGTGTCGATCCCGAGCTGGTCGAGGCACTGCTTGACGAGCCGGCGGCTGTCGGCCTGGTCGTAGATCGTGTACTGGCGCGTGTAGCCCAGGCGCTCGGCCTCGGAGCGCAGGATGCGCGCACAGGCGCTGTGGAACGTCAGCACCCACATGCCGCGGGTGCTGTGGCCGAGCAGCAGCTCGACGCGCTCGCGCATCTCCTGCGCGGCCTTGTTCGTGAACGTGATCGCGAGGATCTCCCCCGGCCGCGCGCGCTCCGTCTGGACGAGCCAGGCGACGCGATGCGTGAGCACGCGCGTCTTGCCCGATCCGGCCCCTGCGAGGACGAGCAGCGGGCCGCCGGGATGGGTCACGGCGGCGCGCTGGGGCTCGTTCAGGCCCGCGAGCAGGTGCTCGATGCGCTCGTCGGTGGAGGTGTCCGGCATCCCGATCGAGGATAGGCCCGCGGGCGGCCGTTACGCTCGGCGGCGTGCCGACCCTGCCTGACGAGGTTCGCGCCCGCTGCGCGGAGATCGCGCGCAACGCCCGCTCGGTGGCGATCGACCTCGACGCGCTCGAGCGGATCGAGCCCGGGCCGCCCCCATCGCTGGACCGCGAGCGCCACCACCTCGACGCCCCGCCCGAGGAGGTCGCGGCCTACTTCCTCACGCTCGACACGATCAACTTCGGCTCCGGCTGGTTCCCGACCCTGCGCAAACGCACCGCGAGCGACGGCACCGCCGTCTCGGGGTACTTCACGGTCGCCTGGGGCCTCGCCGACCGCTTCCGCGCCGCCGGGCCGTGGACGAACGCGGAGCTGCGCACCCTGCGCACCGAGGAGATCGCCGACACGCTCGGCCAGCCGCGCGACCACGAGCTCATGGCGCTCTTCGCCCAGGCGCTGCGCCAGCTGGGCGCCTTCCTGGGCGAGCGCGCGCCGCACGACGTCGTCGCCGCGGCACGCGGCTCGGCGGCGCGCCTGGCACGGGACCTCGCCTGCGGCATGGCGCTCTACGACGACCGCGGCTTCTGGAAGCGCGCGCAGATCGTGCCGGCGAACCTCGCGCTGGCCGGCGTGGCGACCTTCCACGACGCCGACGACCTGACGATCTTCGCCGACAACCTCGTCCCGCACGTCCTGCGCTGCGACGGGGTGCTCGTCTACGACGATGGCCTCGCCGCGCTGATCGACGCCGGGCGCCCGCTGCGCTTCGGTGGGCAGGAACGCGAGATCCGCGCCTGCGCGGTCCACGCGTGCCGCGGGATCGCGCTGCGCCTGGGCATCAGCGAGCGCGATCTCGACCACCGGCTCTGGACCAGAGGCCAGGATCCCGCCTACAAGGCGCGTCCGCGGCATCGCTGCCGCACGGTCTTCTACTGAGGGTCCGCCGGGCGGATACTGCGCACATGACCCTGCGCTACCACGACGGCCAGCGACTCGTCCAGGACCGCTTCGACTCGCGCCGCCTCGCCGACCGCATCAGTCAGCGCGTCGCCCGCGACCACGTCACCGACGAGGACGCGGCGTTCATCGCCGCGCGCGACATGTTCTTCCTGGCCACCTGCGACGCCGAAGGCCACCCGCAGTGCTCCTACAAGGGCGGCGACCCGGGCTTCGTCCGCGTCCTGGACGAGCGCACGCTCGCCTTCCCGAGCTACGACGGCAACGGCACGTTCCTGTCGATGGGCAACGTCGTGGCGCACACCGCGGTCGGCATGTTGTTCATCGACTTCGAGGGCCAGTCGCGCCTGCGGCTCAACGGCACGGCCACGATCGACTGGGAGGACCCGCTCCTCGCCGCGTACCCCGAGGCGCAGTTCGTCGTGCGCGTCGCGGCGACCGAGGTGTTCCCCAACTGCCCGCGCTACATCCACCGCTACCGGCTCGAGGAGCGCTCGCACTTCGTGCCGCGCGCGGGAACGCAGACCCCGGTGCCCGGCTGGAAGAGCCGCGACTGGGCGCAGGACGTGCTGCCCGGACCCGGTCGCGGCGCTCCGTCCTGATCAGGCCGGCCCGGGATCGACCGCGATCTCCGGCGGGATGAACGGCGGCGGCGCGTCTGCCAGCTGCGCCCGCGTCCTGGCGCCCATGATGTAGAAGAGCACCCCGACCAGCAGCGTGATCACGAGCGGGATGAAGCACACCAGCTCGAAGGTCCCGCGGGTGAAGCCGTCCGGCAGCGCGCTGTCGTTCAGCAGCTGTCCGTCGCCCAGGCCCGGGAACAGACCGACCGCGGAGGCGAGCACCGCCCAGAACGTCGTCAGGACGCCGACGATCCACACGCCCTTCATGCCGAACGGCACCTTGTAGGGCCGGTGCACGTGACCGTGGCTGTAGCGCAGCTTGATCAGCGCCGGGAAGATCACGATGTAGGAGATCGTCGTGAACAGCAGCACGACGTTCAGCACCGCGTTGAAGTACTTGTCCGCGCTGCCGCCCGAGAGCTGGAAGGCGAGGATCATCACGATCGTCGCGACCATGCCGCTGAGGAAGTTCACGACGATCGGCGTGCCGTACTTCTTCGAGAACGTGCCCAGGACGCGCGGGCCGGCTCCGTCATAGCCCGCGACGGCCTGCGAGCGGTCCGAGCCCATGATCCAGGTGGTGCCGCTGGAGAGCAGCACGAGGATGAACCCGAGCGCCGCCATGTCGCCGAGCACCTTGCCCGCGCCGGTCAGCGTCGCGCCGGTCTTCGTGACCTCGCCCCCGTAGACGGTGAAGACCGTCTGCATCGTGTCGATGAACCCGCTCAGGCCGGTGATCCGGTCGGCCGGCAGCACGAAGAGGATCGCGGCGATCGGGACGCCGTAGAGCAGCACGGAGGCGAACGCCGAGCGAATCACCGTGAACGGCACGTCCTTCTGTGGATCCTTCATCTCGTCGCCCGCCGCGCTCGGCAGCTCGAAGCCGACGAAGTTGAAGAAGAGCACGGGCACCAGCGCGATGAAGAGCGTGTAGCTCGGCTTGAACTTCGTGGCCTTCGGAGCGTTGAGCCCGTGCTTGAACGCGTAGAGGATCACGCTGAAGGTGAAGAACCCGAGCAGCAGGACGCGCATCCAGGCGCCGAGCGTCGGGATCCACTTGCCGATGCCGAACGAGAGGATCGCCGCCCAGACGCCGATCCAGATGAACGCGAAGGAGAAGAGGTACTTGCCGACCTCGCCGAGATCCCCGAAGAACACGTTCCACGTCGTGACGGCGGTGATGCACAGCAGGCCGCCCATCCAGACCGGGTTGGAGAGCCAGTAGAGGACCGCGTTGACGCACGCGACGAAGCGCCCGAAGGCCAGGCGCGTCCAGATGTAGCTGCCGCCCTCCTCGGTGAACGTCGAGCCGAGCTCGGATGTCAGCAGCGCGTACGGGATGAAGAAGAAGGCCGCCAGGAACAGCAGCCAGGTCAGGCCCTCCGGGCCCGAGCTCGCGACGACCCCCAGCGTGTCGAGCCCCACCAGCGTGCAGATGAGGAAGAACAGCATGTCGAAGCGCCCGAAGTGCTTCTGGAGCTTCGACTTCTCCTCCGCAGCCGCCGTGGTCTCGCGGTCGTGGGTTTCGAGGATGATCTCCTCTGCGGCACGTGGTTCGACGGACATGTGCGCATCAGACAGCACTCGGCGGCGGAATGCGAGTGCCAGATGGTCGAAGTGCGCGACCGGACGTCCGCCGGACGGTCCAGCTGCGGCTGCTCGCTCGCTCAGCCCGGCGGCGCGAAGAACGGAGCGGACACGTAGCGCTCGCCGGAGTCGGGCAGCACGACCGCGATCCGCTTGCCCTTGGACTCGGGGCGTGCTGCGACCTGGAGCGCGCCCCACAGCGCGGCGCCGCACGACAGGCCGGCCATGACCCCCTCGACGGCCGCCGCCCGGCGCGCCGTCACGATCGCGTCCTCGTCGCTGACGGGGATGACCTCGTCGAGGATCGCGCGGTTGAGCACCGGCGGGACGAAGCCCGCGCCGATGCCCTGGATGCGGTGCGGGCCCGGCGCGCCGCCCGAGAGCACGGCGGAGGACTCCGGCTCCACCGCGATGACGAGCGCCTTCGGGTTGGCGGCCTTGATCGCCTCACCCGCGCCGGTGATCGTGCCGCCCGTCCCGACGCCGGCGACGAGCACGTCGACCTTGCGGTCCAGCGCCGCGAGGATCTCGGGGCCCGTGCCCGTGCGATGGGCCTCGGGGTTCGCGGGGTTGGAGAACTGGTCGGGCAGGAAGACGTCGGGCTCGCGGGCCAGCGCGCGTGCCGCGCCGACCGCCTCGTTCATCCCGCCGAGCGACTCGACCACCTCGACCGACGCCCCGTAGAGCCGCAGCAGCGCCTCACGCTCGCGGCTCATCCCCTGCGGCAGGAAGATGCGCAGGTCGTAGCCCCTGGCGGCGCAGACGAACGCCAGCGCGATGCCGGTGTTGCCCGAGGTCGCCTCGACGATCGTGGTGCGGCCCGGCTCGATCAGCCCGTCGCGCTCGGCGGTCTCGATCATCGCGACGCCGATGCGGTCCTTGACCGACCCGCCGGGGTTCAGCGCCTCGAGCTTGCCGTAGAGCTCGACACCCTCGGCCGCGTCGCCGTCGAGCAGCCGCGTGAGCCGCACGATCGGCGTCCCGCCGACGAGGTCTGCAATGTTGATCGGGATTCGGCCCATTCACGGACGAGCCTAGCGTCCGCGCCGGACCCGGGTTCCTGTGCGGCTACTCGGCTGCGGGCTGCGCCGCGTCCTCGCCCGCGGCGGCCGCGCGCAGGTCCTCGATGTCGGCGTCGAGATCCTTGCGCACGACGCGCGTGGCGCGCGTGAGCGACGACTCGACCACGTCGAGCTGGGCCGCCGTGCCGATGACGACGATGGCGCTGTGCCCGTCCTCGACGGCCTCGCCGAGGTCCTTCAGGTCACCGCGCGAGAACCCGCGCCACAGATGGCCGATGACGCCGCCGATGCCCCCACCCGCGGCCGCGCCGAGGAGCAGGCCGGCGAGCGCCGGCGGGAACAGGATCCCCAGCAGCGCCCCCACGATCACGCCGCCCTCGATGCCGTGCGCCGCGGAACGCTCGTCACGGCGGACGATCGAGACGTCGCCGTCGCGGTGCTCGACGACCGCCACGTCGTGCACGTGCACGTCATGGCTCGTCGCCAGCTCCTCGACGGCCTCGTAGTCCAGGCGTGCCGAGGCCGTGTCCTCGTAGACGGCGACGATGGCGAAGGATGCGTCCTGCGACTTGGGGCTCATGTGCACAGCCTCGCGGCGCGGCGGCCCCGCATCAACCGTGATCTGCCGCAGCGCCCGGCGCACGTCCGCGCCGGCGCCACAGCAGCGAGGCGAGGATCAGCGCCCCCACGCCCCCGAGCGCGATGAACGACCAGTCCCCGGCGGCCTCCTCGACCGTCGGGCCCAACAGCGCGGCGAGCCCGGCGTAGGACGCCGCCCACACGACGGCGGCGATCGCGTTGAAGAGCACGAACGTGCGCCAGCGCATCGCGCTGATGCCGGAGAGCCAGCCGGGTGTGACGAAGACGGCGAGTCGGCCGTAGCGGGCGTAGAAGCGCTCGCCGCGCCCGAGCTGGCGGACGCGCCAGTCCTGCCCGCGCCCGGGGCGCACCACGAGGTCGCGCCCCAGCCGTGCGCCGATCCAGTAGCTCACCATGCCCGCGCTGGCCGCGGCGACGGCCGCGGTCGCGATCACGAGCAGCACCCCGGCGACGTGCCGGCCCTCGACGACGCCCGCACTGACGAGCGCTGCCTCGCCCGGGACCGGCAGGCCGAGCCACTCGATCCACGAGACGCCGAAGATGCTGGGGAGGATCCAGCTGCGCACGGCGCCCGGCGCTACCCCGGGGGCTGGACGGGCCCCGGGGTCGCCCACTCCTCGGCCGAGACCACGTGCGCCGGATTCACCAGCACGCGCTTGCCGTTGCGCAGCGCGGGGATCAGGCGAGCGGCCTCCATGAACGACGCGACCTCGTCGAGCGCCAGCTCGCTCGTCAGCCACTCGCCGTCGGAGAACACCAGCCGCGTGCCGGTCGGGCTCGCCATCTCAGGTCCGGTCACTGGACGTCATCACGGGACACAGTACCCACCGGACGCGTACTTCCTACCTGCATGTCCGCAGGTTTTCGCGCCTGTATCGGCCTGCCTGGGTCCATAGCGTCCCGGCGACATCAGCGGGACCCATATTCGAACGGAGATCTGATCCATGCGACGCACGATGCTGCTCCTCGCCGTGACGGCGACGTCCCTCGGGCTGGCCGCCTGCGGCTCGAGCTCGAGTTCCTCCTCCTCCACGTCGGGCGGCGCTGCCGCAGCGACGTCCGCCAACCCGACGACCGCGAGCCTCGTGATCACACACATCGTGAAGGGCTGCCACACGTTCATGAGCCACGGCGTGGCAGGCAAGCCGGCGCAGACCGTGCGTCTCGCGCCCGGCGGCACCCTGCAGATCACGAACAACGACGTGATGCCGCATGTGCTCAGCCCGGTCTCCGCCGCAGGCGCGACGATCGCCTCGCCCGACATGGGCAAGCCCGGCGCGAAGAGCACCATGACGTTCGCGAAGGCCGGGACGTACACCTTCAAGACGAAGGCCGGCGAGGACTACACGAAGGGCGTCAAGACCGTCGGCGCGGACAACCAGCTCAAGGTCAAGGTGATCGTGGCCTGAACGACGGCGACATCGCATGGTGCGAAGGGGCCGCCGTTGTGCGGCCCCTTCCGCTCTGCGGGTCAGGCGAACCGCTTGCGCACCCGGACGGCGGCGCCCTCGGGGAAGCTGCGCATCTGGACGAGCTCGCAGACCTGGTTGGCCATCCACAGCCCGCGCCCGCCCCGTGCCTGCTCGGCGGGCTCGACGCGCCCCGCCAGCGGATCCTCGAAGCGACCGCGGTCGCGCACCTCGCAGACGACCGCGTCCGGTTCGCGCCAGAGGCTGAGCGTGCCACGGCCGCCGCCGTGCAGCAGGGTGTTCGTCACCAGCTCGCCGACGGCGAGGACGAGGTCGGCCGTCCGCTCCTCGGAGAGCCCCGCGTCGGCGGCGTAGCGCGCGACGGCGGCGCGCAGCCCGCGCAGCGCGCTCGCCCGTCCGACGCCGAGCACCAGCGCGTCGGCCGGTGGGGGCGGGAGCGGCATGTCGAACGGGCCGCTCAGCGCCGCGACGCCGGGAAGGCTCGCGCTCGCCCCCGACCCCTCGGGGCCCGAGAGGAGCGGGTGATTGCGCCGCGCCACGTCGAGCACCGCCGGCTCCAGCGCGCCGGCGTCGTAGGGACACGGTGGAAGGCCGGCCCGGTCCGCGCGGGCGTCCTCAGCGGAGTGGTGCGTAGGACGGTCGCAGCGGATCGAGGACGCAGATCCCGGGCTGCGAGTCGACCTGGCACTCGGCACCGTACGGGACCGCCTCACGCACGACCCAGGTGATCCCCGCGTCGCGCTCGTGCGAGTACACGTGGTCCGGTGAGGGTGCCCCGAGCT
>JADGPM010000078.1 GCA_017882425.1 Solirubrobacteraceae bacterium | reverse complement strand
GCAGCTCCGGCGCGCGCGCGGCGCCCCCGAAGGCGACGTTCGCGCGCACCGAGAGGTGGGGGAAGAGCGCGTACTCCTGGAAGACGAAGCCCGTCGAGCGCTCGTCGGGCGCCCGGTCCACGCCGTCCTGCGCGTCGAACCAGACCTCGTCGTCCAGCGCGATCCGCCCGGCATCGGGTCGGTGCAGCCCCGCGATCGCGCGCAGGACTGTCGTCTTGCCCGCGCCGGAGGGCCCGACGAGCGCGACCGTCTCCGCGCCTGCGCTCAGGCGGAGATCGAGGGCGAAATGCCGTAGCGCGCTGGTGATGTCGACGTCGAGGTGCGCCATGCGGAGAGCAGCTTGAAGGACAGCAGGATGCCGGCGCTGAGGACGACCAGCAGGACGCCGATCGCCAGCGCCACGTCGAAGCTCGAGTCGAGGATCTCGTAGATCGCGAGCGTGAGGGTCTGCGTCTGGCCGCGCACGCTCCCGGCGAAGATGATCGTGGCGCCGAACTCACCGATGCCGCGTGCGAACGCGAGCACCCAGCCGGCGCCGAGTCCGCCCGCGGCGAGCGGCAGCGCGACGCGCGCGAATGTTCGCGCGCGTGAGGCCCCCAGCGTGCGCGCGGCGTCCGTCAGGGTCGGATCGACCGCCTCGAACGCGGCGATCGCCGAACGCACGTAGAACGGCGAGGCCACGAACAGGATCGCCAGGACGACGGCCCACTGGGTGAATGGCAGCACGACGCCGGCGTGCTGAAGGTCGGCGCCGAGCAGGCCGCTCGCGCCGAAGGCGGCGAGCAGGCCGATGCCCGCGACGGCGGGGGGCAGGACGAGCGGGAGCTCCACGAGCGTCAGCACCAGCGCGCGGCCGCGGAAGCGGCGCGTGGCGACGAAGTAGGCCGCGGGCGTGCCGAGCCCGAGGAAGATCACGTTGGCGATCGCGTTCGTGCGTGCCGTGACGGCGAGCGCCTGGCGCACCTGGTGCTCGGCGAGCAGTCGCGGGATGTCACCGAGCGGCGCCTGCGTGATCAGGGCGACGATCGGCAGCGCCAGGAAGGTCAGGACGAGTCCGAGCGCGAGCGCCTGCAACGCGGTGAAGCCGCGGCCCGCAGCGAAGCGCCGGACGTCTCGATAGCTAGCCATTGCCTAGGCAGTCCTACCACGGGATACCATCGCGCGTCGTGCCGCACCGCTCGATGCCCGCCGCCCTGCTCGCCCTCGCGGCGGCGCTCGGCGGCTGCGGGTCCGCCACCACGACGGGGTCCACGGCCACGCGGCCGGCGCGTCCCGTCCCGGCGCTCGCCGCCCGTCCGCCCGTCGGCGGCGAGATCCTCGTGCGCGGCGACGCGTCCCCGCTGACACGCGGCCCGTTCGCCTTCGACGGCACCTACGAGGTGCGGTTCGTGCAGTACGAGCCCTCCGGCGACCCGGTCGACTTCGCGCAGCAGACGTCGTTCGTCGCGGCGCTCGAGCGGCCGCGCCTCCCCGGCACGCCGGCGATCCGCCTGTTCCGCACCGCCGCACCGGCCGGCCGCACGCAGGTGACGCTCCACGGCCGCTACCTCGTGGACGTGAGCTTCGGCGACTTCCCGTTCGCCGTGCGCTTCACGCCGAGGCCGTAGGGCCCCGAAAGGCCTCAGTCGTTCACGTGCAGGGCGGCGTTGAGGCCGCCCCACGAGCCGGAGCGCGGCATCGCCTCGACCGCGCCGCTCTGACTGTTGCGGCGGAAGAGCAGGCCGTCGCGGCCGCTCAGCTCGAGCGCCTTGACGACCGCGCCGTCGGGCAGCGTCACGCGCGTCCCCGCCGTCACGTAGAGCCCGGCCTCGACGACGCACTCGTCGCCCAGCGAGATGCCGATGCCGGCGTTGGCACCGATCAGGCAGCGCTCGCCGACGCGGATCTGCTCGGTGCCGCCGCCCGACAGCGTGCCCATGATCGACGCGCCGCCGCCGATGTCGGAGCCGTCGCCGACGACCACGCCGGCGCTGATGCGCCCCTCGACCATCGACGTGCCGAGCGTCCCGGCGTTGTAGTTCACGAACCCCTCGTGCATGACGGTCGTGCCCTCGGCGAGGTGGGCCCCGAGGCGCACGCGGTCGGCGTCGGCGATCCGCACACCGGAGGGCACGACGTAGTCGGTCATCCGCGGGAACTTGTCGACGGACGCGACCTCCAGGCGGCGTCCGGCGCCGGCGAGGTAGCGCATGCGCGTGTCCTCGAAGCCCTCCGGGTCGCAGGGGCCCGCGTCCGTCCAGACGACGTTGTTCAGCACGCCGAAGATGCCCTCGAAGCTGATCGTCCGCGGCGCGACGAGACGGTGCGAGACGAGGTGGAGGCGCAGGTAGGCGTCGTAGGCGTCGGCCGGCTGCGCCTGCAGGTCCGCGACGACGGTCACCACCGTGATGAGCCGCACGCCGCGCAGCTCGTCGTGCCCGGCCGCCTCGGCGAGCGCCTGGCCGCCGAGCTCGACGGCCTCGTGGGCGTGGATCTCGCGCGTCCCGGCGGCCGCGGGCGCTCCGTCGAGACCCAGCGCGGGGGCGGGAAAGCGGACGTCGAGGACACGCGCCCCGCGGTCGGAGATCGTGGCCAGGCCGACGGCCCAGGCCCCCTGCGGCGGCTGCGTGCTCACGGCGCTCAACCTACTGTGAGAGCGCCGCGAAGGCCTGCGCCGCGCGCTCGCACTCGGCGAGCGTGGGAACGAGGGCGATGCGCACGTGCCCTTCGCCACCGGGGCCGAAGAACGTGCCGGGGGCCACGACGATGCCGGCGCCGAGCAGGCGCTCGGCGAACGCCTCGGCGTCCTCGCCGCCGGGTGTCCGGCACCAGAGGAAGAACGTCGCGTCGCCGCCGGCGGGCTCGAGGCCCGCGCTGCGCACCGCCGGGAGCAGCAGATCCCGCTTCGCGCGGTAGCGCGCGCGCGTCTGGCGTACGTGCTCCTCGTCGCCCCAGGCGGCGATCGACGCGCGCTGCACGAACGTCTGCGGCGCCACGCCGACCGACGGGCGCAGCTGCTTGAGCGCCGCGATCAGCAGCGGATCCCCGGCGACGAAGCCCGAGCGGTACCCCGGCATCGACGACCGCTTGGAGAGCGAGTGGAAGGCCAGGACGTGCGTCGGGTCCTCGACCTGCAGCACGGACGCCGGCGGGTCGCCGTCGAGCCAGATCTCGCTGTAGGCCTCATCGGAGGCCAGGACGACGCCGTGCGCCCGGCAGCGGGCGGCGAGGTCCTCGTAGAAGGCGAGCGGCGCGACGGCGCCGGTCGGGTTGCCGGGGTGGTTGACCCAGATCAGGGCCAGGCGCCGCCAGGTGGCCTCGTCGATGCCCGAGAGGTCCGGGAGCCAGCCGCTCGCGGGGTCGAGCGGCAACTCGAGCACCTGCGCGCCGGCGAACCGCGCTCCGCGCGCCGGCACCGGATAGCCGGGCGTCGGGACGGCGACGAGGTCGCGCTCCGAGCCGGGGCCGACGAGCGCCTGGGCGAGGTGGAAGATCGCCTCCTTGCTGCCGAGCGTGGGGAGGACCTCGATCCCCGGGTCGACGTGCACCCCGAAGCGCCGCCCGAGCCAGTCCGCGATCGCGCGGCGCAGCTCCGGCAGCCCGGCCGCCAGGGGATAGGGCGAGACCGGCTCGGCCTCGATCGCGGCGATCATCGCCGCGCGGATGAAGGCCGGCGTCTCCTCGCGCGGCTCGCCGACCCCGAAGTCGATCAGCTCGGCCCCCTTGGCATCCGCCCGGCGTCGCGCCGTCGCCAGACGCGCGAACGGGTAGGTGCCGAGCTCCTCGATCAGCGGATTGAGCTGCACGACGCCGCCTACGCCGTCCGGCCGGCCGCAAAGGCGGTGAGGGTGCGGTGGCTGCGCGCGAGCGCGTCGATGCCGACGTGCTCGCCGCGCGTGTGGGCCTGGGGCGGGTCCCCGGGGCCGAAGTTCACCGCGTCGACCCCTGCGGCGCCGAACTCGGCGACGGGCGTCCACGCCTGCTTGGCCTCCAGGGGCGCCCCCACCGCGTGCTGCAGCGCCGCGAGGAGCGGGTTGTCGCGGGGCACCGGTCCTGACGGAGCGTCGGCGTCGATCACGAGCTCGCCGTGTGGGTCGCAGACGGCATGCAGGCGAGCCTCGGCCTCTGCAGGGCTCATCCCCGGCGGGTAGCGGTAGTTCACGTGCGCGCAGGCGCGGTCGGGGATGACGTTCGCGGCGATCCCGCCCGCGATCGTCGTGACGGACGCGACCTCGGTGAAGCTCAGGCCGCCGAAGTCGTGCTCGGTCGGCGGCACGCCGGCCAGCGCCGCGATCCCCGTCGCGGCACGATGGATCGCATTGTCCGCCAGCCAGGGGCGCGCCGAATGCCCGCTGCGCCCGTGGAACGTCCACGTGGCGTTGATGTTCCCCAGGCAGCCCACCTGCAGGCCGTTCGACGTCGGCTCCATCACGATCGCCAGGGCTGCCGCCCGCAGGCCCGCCTCGCGCTCGAGCAGCGGCTCGAGCGCGCTGTCGCCGTGTGGCAGCTCCTCGCGCCCGAAGAAGACGAAGCCGAGATCCACCGGCGCGTCGGGGCCGGCCGCCGGCCCGTCGATCGCCAGCTCGATCATCACCGCCAGGGCGCCC
The DNA here is from genome assembly GCA_017882425.1 of Solirubrobacteraceae bacterium. Lineage (GTDB taxonomy): Bacteria > Actinomycetota > Thermoleophilia > Solirubrobacterales > Solirubrobacteraceae > F1-60-MAGs163. The sequence continues at coordinate 12,329 of JADGPM010000078.1, read as the reverse complement.
TTCATGTCGGCGGCGCCGAGCCCGTGGACTGCGCCGTCGGCGATCCGCCCGGGGCGGTTGTCCTGCGCGGGCACCGTGTCGAAGTGGCCGGCGAGCAGCACCAGCGGGCGCTCGTGCGGGGTGGTGGCACCCGCCACGACGCACGTGTCGCCCGCGTCCCGGACGGGCACCCCGGCATCGGTCAGGACCGCGAGCACGTGCTCGGAGAGCGGCTGCTCGGCGCGCGACTCGGACGCGATGTCGACGAGCTCGAGGGTGCGCGCGGCGAGGCGCTCGGAGAGCGGGTCGGTCACTGACGGGACCGTAGCGGCACGACGATCGCGCCGTAGCTCGCCGCCTCGCCCTGCGCGAAGCGCTGCGCGGTCACCGCGGCGGCGATCGCGTCGCGCAGATCCTGACCCGTGCGGGTGGGAACGCCCTCGAGCCCCAGCCCGGCGAGCGCGCGCGCCGACCAGGCGGCTCGCGTGACGCTGCCGCGCGGACCGTTCCAGAGCGTCCATGCAGCGGTGGGGAACACCTCGACCGCCGGCACGCCCGGAAGACGCCGGTCCAGCGCCGCGTACAGCTCGAGCCCGTGGCGGATCCACTCGTAGAAGGCGCCGCCGGCCCGCACCCTCGCCGCGTCCGGGGTGAAGCGGATCGCGCAGACCGCGCGGCTCAGTGCGCGCTCGTCCGGGCGGCTCAGCGTGCCCGCGGGTGCGCAGCCGCGCGGCGCATCGACCCCGATCGCAGCGGGCGGCGCGTCGGCGGCGAGCGCGACGACGTCCGCCACCGTGCAGCGGCGCTCGTGGTGGAGGAGTCGCCGCCCCTCGACGACGGCCACGTCGAAGCCCTTGCGCCGGCCGCCGACGTCGACGCCGAGGGCGCGCACCGGCGGTCCTCAGCGCTCGACGACGACCGTCGTCGCCTTGACGACCGCGGTCGCGCTGACGCCCGGGCGCAGCCCGAGCTCATCCGCCGCCTCGCGGCTCATCAGCGAGACGATGCGGAACGGGCCGCAGGCGAGGTCGACCTTCGCCATGACGCCGTCGCGCTCGACGTCGACGACGATGCCGCTCATCCGGTTGCGCGCGCTGGAGGACGCCTTCGGCGTGCGTGCGCGCAGCATGCGGGCGAGCTCGTCGACCGGCAGGACACGGCGCCCGCCTTCGCGCTCGAAGCGGATCTTCCCGTCGCGCTCCCAGCGGCGCAGCGTGTCCACGCTCACCCCGAGGGCCTGCGCGGCCGCGCCGATCCGGATTCCAGCGTCCTCGATCTCCGGCATCGCCGCAGCGTATCCGGGAATCTGGCTCATCCATCCACGCCGCCGCGGAATCGACCATCTAGACTCGCTCGACAGGTGCAGCAGCGAAGCCGCCACGGACGCACGACCGAATCCCGCTCCGGGTCCGGCGGCGAAGCGCCGTCGCCCGCGGCGCGCGCCAAGCAGCGCGCGTTCTGCATCGCCGCGCTCGAGGAGGGCGACGACCTCGCCGAGCTGCGCGAGCTGCTGCGCACCGCGGGTGTCGCCGTCGTCGGCCAGGCGGTGCAGCACCGCGAGCAGCCGCACCCGAACACGTACCTCGGCCCCGGCAAGGTGATCGAGGTCAAGGAGCTCGCGCTGGCCGCGGACGCGAACGTCATCGCCTGCGACGACGAGCTCTCCCCGCGACAGGAGCGCAACCTCGAGGCCGAGCTGGGCATGCCCGTCGTGGACCGCACGACGGTCATCCTCGACATCTTCGCCGGCCACGCGCACAGCGCCGACGGCAAGCTGCAGGTCGAGCTCGCGCAGCTCGAGTACAACATGGCGCGCATGCGCGGGCTGTGGACGCACCTCGACCGCCTCGGCGTCGGCGGCGTCGGCACGCGCGGCCCCGGTGAGACGCAGATCGAGACCGACCGCCGCCTGGCGCGCAACCGGATCTCGGCGCTCAAGCGCCGCCTGGACGAGGTCAAGGGCTCGCGCGGGACGATGCGCGCCGAGCGCGAGCGCAGCGGCCTGCCGGAGATCGCGATCGCGGGCTACACGAACGCCGGCAAGTCGACGCTCCTGAACCGCCTCACGGGCGCCGAGGTCGGCGTCCAGGACCGCCTCTTCCACACGCTCGACCCGACGACGCGCGTCATGCGCATCGACGGCCGGCCGTTCCTGCTGACCGACACCGTCGGCTTCATCCGCAAGCTGCCCCACCAGCTCGTGGACGCGTTCGGCGCGACGCTCGAGGAGACGCGGCTGGCGGACCTCGTCCTGCACGTCGTCGACGCGTCGGTCGACGAGGACGAGATGCTCGAGATGCTCAAGGCCGTCGAGGACGTGCTGGAGGAGATCGGCGCGGGGGAGCGCCCGCGCATGCTCGTGCTGAACAAGGCCGACGCGATCGACGCCGAGCGCCGCGCGGAGCTGCGCCGCCGCCACCCGGACGGCATCCTCGTCTCGGCCGCCTCGGGCGCCGGCGTGGACCGCCTGCGCGAGCGCATCGAGGACGACTTCGTGCGCCGCATGCAGCCGATCGAGCTGCTGCTGCCCTACGCCGAGGGCGGGCGGCTCGCCGAGCTGCACGACATCGCCGGCGACCTCGAGCGCGAGGACACCCCCGACGGGGTGCGCGTGACCGCGCGCGTCACGCCGACCGTCGCCGAGCGCTTCGCGCGCTTCGCCGTCGCCCCCGCGGGCACTCGCAACGGCGCCGACGCCGACGGCGCATGAGGCTCCCCGTCCGGCGGCTGGATCGGCGCGCGGTGCTGCCTGCACGCCCGCACCCCGGCGACGCGGGCCTCGACCTCTGCGCGCTGGAGGCGCTGACCCTCGCCCCCGGCGAGCGCGCGAAGGTGCGCACCGGCCTGGCGATCGAGCTGCCGGTGGGCCACGCGGGGCTCGTCCTGCCGCGTTCGGGGCTGGCCGCGAAGCACGGAATCGCGCTCGTGAACGCTCCGGGCCTGATCGACGAGGGCTACCGCGGCGAGTTGCAGGTGCTGCTGCTGAACACCGATCGCCGGGCGCCGTTCACGCTCAGCGCCGGTGACCGCATCGCCCAGCTCGTCGTCGTGCCGGTCGTCGCGACCGAGCCTGTCGAGGTCGCCGAGCTCGCCCACGCCGCGCGCGGCGACGGGGGCTTCGGCTCGACGGGCGTCGGATCTCCCTGATGTAGCCCGACTCCCTGAGGCGCTCGGTGGCCACGCGGCCGACCGAGAACCCGCCAGCGGGAGGAAGACTCCGGCGGCGGAGTCCAGTGCGCCGCATTCCGGGGCTAAAGGCCCGCGGCGTGGCGCGCCGAAGCATGGGCGGCGCGCTCGAGCTCGTCGTCGAGCGGCGCCAGCGGCACGTCGAGGGCCAGCGCCGCCTGCACGAGCCAGTCGGCGAACCACACGTTCTTGGGCAGCAGCGGCCCGTGCATGTAGGTGCCGATGACGTGCCCGCGCTGCACGCCCTCGAGGCCCGAGTGGCCGTCGTTGCCGTGGCCGCGCAGTACGCGCCCCAGCGGCCGCTCATCGGTCCCGAGCGTCGTGCGTCCGCCGTGGTTCTCGAACCCCGCGAGGACCCGCGGGCCGTCCAGCCCCGGGAGGTCGACCTCGATCGCGATGTTGCCGATCAGGCGCGGGCCCTCGGCGCGCACCGTCCGCAGGTCGACGAGCCCGACGCCCGGGATCGACTGCTCCCCGAGCTCGTAGGAGTGCCCGAGCAGCTGGTAGCCGCCGCACACCGCCAGCACCGCGGCGCCGCGGTCGACGGCGGCGTGCAGTGCCTCGCGCTTGACGTCGACGAGGTCCTGCGCGCATAGGACCTGGTCGCGATCCTGGCCGCCGCCGAGGTAGAAGAGGTCATGTGCGTCGGGGTCGATGACGTCGCCCAGCGCGGCCGCCGTGACCTGAAAGCCGATGCCCCGCCAGCCACAGCGACGCTCCAGCAGCAGCAGGTTGCCGCGGTCGGCGTAGATGTTCATGAGGTCCGGGTAGAGCGCGCAGACGCGCAGCGTGCGATCAGCCACCGAGCATCACGACCGTCGAGCCGACGTACTCGGCGGTCTCGGGCACGGCGCGCAGCGGCAGTGCGCGCAGCCCGGCGGCCTCGCCCTCGGCGAGCAGCGTCGCGGCGTCCACGCGATCCAGCCACACGACGTCGCCGCTGGCCTGCCGGCGCCCGTCGGCGGCCACGACCTCGCGCAGGCGCTCGATCGCGATGCGCCCGCCGTCACCGTAGACGGCGACCGGTCGGCTGGAGTAGAGGACGCCGTCGATCTCGCGCAGATCCGGGAGCGGCTCGCCGCCGGGGTCCCCGCCGTCGGGCTCGAGGACGGGAGAGATCGCCAGCGCAAGCACGCCGCCCTCGGCCAGGTGCTCGCGCGCGCGCAGCAGGAACGCCGCACGGCCCTCGGCCCCGCCGAAGAGCTGCACGCTCTGCATCGGGACGATGATCAGGGCAAAGCGCCGGCCGAGCGCGAAGTCGCGGGCGTCGGCGCGGACGGTCGTCAGCTCCAGCGAGCCGGCGCGCTCGGCGAGCGCGTCGAGCAGGCCGCCGTCGGCATCGAGGGCGACGACCTCCACGCCGCGCTGGGCGAGGTCCAGGCTGACGCGCCCGGTGCCCGCGGCGACATCCAGCACCGGCCCGGCGGCCGCCGTCGCGAGCTCGCGCCAGAGCGGCAGGTCGGCGTCGTAGGCGCCGCACTCGAGGTCGTGCCAGAGCACGTCGACGGCGGTCATCCGAACGAGCTCTCGACGGCACCGCGCGCGACGAGCTCCTCGCGCAGCGCCAGCATCGCGGTGTAGGTCGGCAGCGCGAACAGCCGGCCGCGCCCGTCGCCGACCGCGCCGTCGATCGCCGCCGGCAGGTCGACCTCGACGTGGATGCGCTCCTGGGGGATACCGGCGTACTTCAGGCGCAGCGCCATCTCGGCCGCGCGCGAACCGCTGCACGTCACGCGGCGCAGGTGCCCGGCGAGGACCTCGAAGTCCGCGTCCCAGATCCAGCTCACGTCGCGCCCGTCGGCGATCGCGTCGTTGAGGATCGCGAGCAGGTCGTGCTCGCCGGGCTCCAGCGCGAGCGTGCGCAGCACCTCGTTCGCGCCGGCGGGGTTCTTGACGAGCATGATCGAGACGTCGCGCCCGTCGACGCGCGTGCTCTCGGCGCGCCCGAACGCGGCCCGCACATGCTCCAGGCCGGCCGCGATGTCGGCCAGCCCGATCCCCAGCGCATGCGTGAGCGCGGCGGCCCCGAGCGCGTTGTAGACGTTGTAGAGGCCGGGCAGCGGCAGCCGGACCGGCGCGCGCTCGCGCCCGATCTCGAGCGTGAACGACGCCGCGGTCACGCCGTGCAGGCGGACGTCGCGGGCGCGCACGAGCGGGTCGGGACGCCGCGCGCCGCAGCTGTCGCAGTGGTAGCGCCCCAGGTGGCCCATGTAGTGCGCGTCGTAGACGTAGGGCGCGCCGCAGCGCCGGCAGTGCTTCGCGTCGGAGGCGTGCTGCATCGAGACCAGGGCGACGCCGTCGTCCTCGACGCCGAAGAAGATCGCGTCGGGGTGATCGCGACCGAGGTCCGCGACGACGGGGTCGTCGGCGTTGAGCACGAGCCGGCCCGCGTCGGGCGAGCCGGCGACCCCGACCCACCGCTCGGCGATCGTCTCGAGCTCCCCGTAGCGGTCGAGCTGGTCGCGGAAGAGGTTCGCCAGCAGCGTCGCGCGCGGGTGCAGCGCCGCGACGAGGCCGTCGAGCCAGAACTCGTCGACCTCGAACAGCCCTCGGTCGCCCTCGCCCTCCAGCAGCGTCGCGGCGATCCCGCCGGCCATGTTCGCGCCGGCCCGGTTGTGCACGAGGCGCTCACCCGTGCGCTCGAGGATCGCGGCGACCATCGCGGCCGTCGTCGTCTTGCCGTTCGTCGCAGAGATGACGACACTGCCCTGCGGCAGGCGCGCCGAGAGGCGCCCGATCGCGTGCGGGTCGATCTGCAGCAGGACCTTGCCCGGCAGGCTCGTCCCGCCACGGCCCGAGAGTCGCGAGAGGCCGCCCGCGGCGCGCGCCGCGCCGGCGGCGACCGAGGTCCGCAGCGGGCTCACGCGCCGGCGGGGAGCAGGACCCGGACGGCGGCCGGCAGCGAGCGGATCGTGACCGGGACCTCCGTGATGGGGTCCCCGTCGGCGTAGACGTCGAACGGACGACTTGCGGCCACCGTGACCTCGCGGCCGCGCAGAACGGTGACGTTGGGCTCACGCACGTGCGTGCCCTTGAACACGCGCGGGAACGAGGCGAGGAACCGCAGGCGGCTCGTCCTGCGGATCAGGACCACGTCGAGCAGCCCGTCGTCCACGCGTGCATCGGGCGCGACGTACATGCCTCCACCGTAGACACTCGTGTTCGCCACGATCACCGACCAGCCGTCGAAGTGCTCGCGCTCGCCGTCGACGCTGACGTCGAAGTGCGCGGGCGCCCAGCGCGCGACCGCGCCGAGCGCGCCGTAGACGTAGATCGCGCGGCCGAGCCGCCGCGGCGCGCGGTTGGCCAGCGCGTTGGCCTCCGAGTCGAAGCCCAGGCTCGCGATCCCCAGGAACGGCGTGCCGTTGGCCTCGCCGAGGTCGATCGGCGAGGGCGTGCCGTGCGCGATCACCTCACACGCCTCCAGCGCGTCCTGGGGGATCCCGACGTGGCGGCAGAAGTCGTTGCCGCTGCCCCCGGGCAGGACGCCGACGACGGCACCCTCGGTGCCTGCCGCGGCGGCCGCGACCGCGCCGGCGACCCCGTCGCCGGAGAAGGACACCGGCAGCTCGCCGGCCGCGAGCCCCTCGCGCGCGAGCTCGCCGGCGTGCTCGAGGCTGCGCGTCTGCTCGAGGCGGTGCTCGACGCCGAGCGCCTGCAGGCGGGCGCGCACGTCGGGCAGCAGCTTGAGGACCTTCCCGCCACCGGAGGCGGGGTTGGCGATCAGGAGCGCGCGGGGCATGGGTGGCGACATTCTGCCCGTCGGACCGCTCAGAAGAGCGCGGGGCTCGACGGCTCGTCCGGCTCGGGCTCCACGGCGGCGATGCAGTCGGCCTCGTCGTGGCCGGCGTCGTTGACGGCGCGGCCGACCGGGCGGCGCGCCGTCTCGCCGTCGGGAAGCGGCACGAGCAGCGCTGCGAGCGCGTCCGCGCGCGTCCCCGCGTCGAGCCAGGCGTCCTCGCCTCCCGGCTCGAGGATCACGGGCATGCGCGGATGGATGTCGCGCAGCGCGTCGCCGGCGTGCGTCGTGATGATCGTGCAGGTCCGCAGCGGCTCGACGTCCGGCGCGGGGCGCCACGTGGCCCACAGGCCTGCGAAGGCGAACGGCAGCCCGTCGGCACGGGTGATCCACCAGGGCTGCTTGGCGACGTGCTCGCGCGGCTGCCATTCGAAGAAGCCGTCGGCGACGATCAGGCAGCGGCGGCGCTCGAACGCGTCGCGGAACGCGGGGCGCTCCTGCACGGTCTCCGCGCGCGCATTGATCATCTTGTAGCCGACCTTCGGCGAGTCGGCCCAGTGCGGGACGAGCCCCCAGCGCAGCATGTCCCCGCGCCGCGCGCCCTCGCGGTCGGTCGTGACGGCGACGACGTCCTGCCCGGGGGCGATGTTGAAGTGCTGCTCGACCGGGATGCCCTCACCGAGGGCGAAGCGCTCGCGCACCGACGCCAGGTTCGGCGTCGCCAGGGAATAGCGGCCGCACATCCGCCTGCGGGGTCAGCCGGCGCGCGCCGCTGCGCGCGCCTTGCCCTGCCGCCGGCGCCCGACCAGCGCGAGCACCCCGAGGATCACGAGGATCAGCAGGGCGCCGAGGATCAGCGCGATCCCGGTCGACGTCCCGCCGAACGGGAGCGAGATGAGCTGGACGAGGCCGAAGCCGATGGCCAGCAGCACCAGGACGAGCAGGATGATCAGCGCGATCCCGCGCAGGCGGATCCAGATGCTGGCCCCGGGGCTTGGGGCGAGCAGGCCGGCGATGCGCAGCAGCCACAGCTGGCGGCTCGAGGGCGCCTCCTGGCCGAGCTTCTCGACCGCGGCCTTCAGATCGTCCGGGCGGCGCTCGGCGAGCGCGATCGACGCGTCCGCCATGCGGCGGATCTGCATCCGCTCCTGCGGGCGCGCAGCGGCGATCGCGCGGCGGAAGTAGTCACGTGAGGCGTCCGCGTCATAGCGCTCCGCCGCGCGGGCGCCGAGGATCGACAACGCGGCCGAGCGGTACTTCTGTTCGCGCTCGAGCTCCTCGTCGGAGCGCTGCTCCAGCGCCTGCATGTCGGCCATCGCAGTGCGCTGGTCCATCCGGATCTGTCGGGCCTTCGGCGGCATGTCCCCACGATAGCCCGCGTCGCCGATCGCCGCCTCGCCGGATAGGGTGCGCGCCCGTGCCCATTCGCCGCTCCATCGCCGCGCTGACCGTCGCCGCCCTGCTGGCCCTGCCCGTGGCGCCCGTCCTCGCCCAGCAGACACCGTTCGCCCCGCTTCCGTCGGAGCCGGCGACGACGACCCAGGCGACCACGAGCACGACGCAGACGACGACCTCGACGAGCGGCGGCATCAAGACCTGGCAGGCGCTGCTGATCGTCGTCGGCGGCGTCGTGGTGATCGTCGGCATCGGCCTGTTCATCGCGCGCGACGCGCGCCGCCGCGCGCCGATCACCTCCGGCGACAGCGAGGCCGCCCACCTGGACCCCTCTGCGCACCAGCGTGCGCAGCGCTCCAAGCAGAAGACCCGCGCCAAGCAGAAGGCCGCGCGGGCGCAGCGCCGGCGCAACCGGTGAGACGGCCCGCCCCGCCCGCACTTCCCGCGCTGCACGCCCTCGACGTCGGGGATCCGCCCGAGGTCTGGCGCCGGCTCGGTTTCGCGGTCGCCGGTGACGGCACGTGCCAGGTGGGCGACGTGACGCTGCGGCTGCTGGGCCGGGATGCGGGGGAGGGGCTCCTGGGCTGGGAGCTGCGCAGCGACACGCCCCTGCCCGCGGACGTCGACGGCATCCCGACGCGGACGGCGCCCACCGGTGCGGCGGGAGGAGGCGCCGGCGAGCACCCCAACGGCGTCACCCGCCTGGACCACGTCGTGCTGGCGACGCCGGACCTCGATCGCACGCTCGGCGCGCTGCGCGCGATCGGGCTCGAGGTCCGGCGCGAGCGCGACGCCGGCACGCCCGAGCGCCCACTGCGCCAGGCGTTCCTGTGGGCCGGCGACGTCCTGCTCGAGGTCGCCGGGGCGCCCGGTGAGCACGGCCCCGGCCCGTCACGGCTGTGGGGGCTCGTCGCGGTCACGCCGTCGCTCGAGGATCTCCCGGCTCGAACTGACCGTGCGGTCGGTAGCATTCGCGATGCGGTGCAGGTGGGGAGGCGCATCACGTCGGTGCGGCGCGAAGCCGGGTCCACGGTTCCACTCGCGTTCATGACGCCCCACGACCGCTCCACACCCCGGGAGACAGGATCGGCATGAGGCAGCAGCACAGGCAGATCATGGTCGTCGTCGTCGCAGCGCTTGCGCTGCTCGGCCTGAGCGCGCCCGCCGCGAACGCCGCCGGCGCCTTCGCCGCGACGACGCCGTCGATCCCCGTGTCCGATCCCGCGCCGCCTCCGGGCGCGCAGGTCCTGAAGTACAAGTTCGGCCCGCTGAAGATCCAGCCGGGGCAGAACACGATCAGCATCGACGTCCAGAAGCAGCGCCCGGACGTCAACGGCTGGATCGTCGGCTTCCGCCCAGGCCTGGTCAACGTCTCCGACGGCAAGTCGCCGCCCGTCACCGAGGTGCACCTGCATCACGCGGTCTGGCTCGTCGACCTCAAGCCGACGTTCGCGGCCGGCGAGGAGAAGACGTACTTCAACGCACCCCCCGGCTTCGGCTGGCGCTACACCACCGGGCAGAGCTGGATCATCAACCACATGATCCACGATCTCACGCCGACGCCCAAAGAGGTCTACATCACCTACACGCTGTACTTCATCCCGGACACCGCTCCGGAGGCCGCGAACATCACGAAGGTCTCCACGCAGTGGATGGACGTCGAGGGCGGCAAGGCCTACCCGGTGTTCGACGCGCTGCGAGGCAGCGGCAAGAAGGGCCGCTTCACGTTCCCCGACGACGCCAAGCAGGCCTACCCGGCCGGCCAGCACCTGAACGAGTGGGTGGCCGACCGTGATGCCACCCTCGTCGGCACCGCCGGCCACCTGCATCCCGGCGGACTGTGGACCGATCTCGACGTCACGCGCGACGGGAAGACCGTCCGGGTGTTCCGCTCCAAGGCGAACTACTTCGAACCGGCGGGAGCAGTCTCATGGGACGTCGCCATGGGGGCGACGACGGCCGGCTGGAAGGTGGACATCAAGAAGGGCGACGTGCTGAGCGTGCACGCGACCTACGACACGACGAAGGCGTCCTGGTACGAGGTCATGGGGATCATGGTCGCCCAGATCACCGACGCGCCTGTGCCTGGCGGGGTCGACCCGTTCACCGGCCAGACCGACCAGACGAACCGGCTGACCCACGGGCGGCTGAAGGAGAACATCGACATCGGCGTGCGCAAGCCGAACCCGGGCCTCAGCAACGCCGTGAAGCTGCGCAACGGCCCGCTGATGGACAAGGTCGTCATCAAGAACTTCACCTACGGGCAGGGCGACCTCTCGACGAGTGGCAAGAAGGGCCTGCCGCCCGTCATCACGCAGAAGCAGGCGCTGACCTTCGTCAACGAGGACTCGCCGCTCACGATCCGCTACCACTCGATCACTGCGTGCAAGACGCCGTGCAACCTGACGGGCGGCATCGGCTACCCGCTCGCGGCGGGCCCGCGCACGTTCGACTCCGGTGAGCTCGGCTACGGCGCGACGATCAACTCCGGGCTCTACGCGACGGGCGGCATCGGGACCATCCCGATCACGGCCGCGGTCGACACGCCGGCCGCCAAGGCCAAGTGCGACGGGCCGGGGGTGACCGGGCTCGTGAAGGTGATCGCGAACGGCTGCGTCGGAACGGACACGTGGTCGACGCCGAAGAACCTGCCGGTCGGCACCTACACGTACTTCTGCCGGATCCACCCGTTCATGCGCGGCGCGTTCCGGGTGAAGAAGGCCTAGCGGGCGATGGCGGGCGCGCGGCGCACGGTCCTCGGGGGGCTCGCCGCGCTGCTCGTGATCCTGGCGGCGGCGCCCGCGGCGGTGGCCGCGTCGGCGCCGCCGGTCCGCCGGCCGCCGCTGCCGGCGGGCGCCAGGACGCTGAAGTACCGGTTCGGCCCGCTCTCGATCAAGCCCGGTCAGAACCTGATCGCGCTCGACGTCAACAAGCAGCGCCCGAACGTCGACGGCTGGATCGTCGGGTTCCGCCCGGGGCTCGTGCGCGTGCGCGACGGGCACAGCCCCAACGTCGACCAGATCCACCTGCACCATGCCGTCTGGGTGGTGAACGGCAGGCCGACGTTCGCCGCGGGGGAGGAGAAGACGTACGTCTCGCTCCCCAAGGGCTTCGGCTGGCGCTACACGACGAAGCAGTCGTGGCTGCTGAACCACATGATCCACAACCTGACGCCCACGCCCGAGCGCGTCTTCATCACCTACGAGCTCGACTTCATCCCGGACACCACCCCGCAGGCCGGCGCGATCAAGCAGGTCGACACGCGTTGGATGGACGTCGAGGGCGGCAAGGCCTACCCGGTGTTCGACGCGCTGCGCGGCAGTGGCGCGAACGGGCGCTTCACCTACCCCGACCAGGCGCCGAACGCCTACGCCGGCGGTCCGGCGCGCAACCGCTGGACCGCCGACCATGACGGCACCCTGGTCGCCGTCGCGGGCCACCTGCATCCGGGCGGTCTGTGGACCGACCTCAGCCTGACGCGCGACGGACGCACCGTGCGGCTCTTCCGCTCGCGGGCGCACTACTTCGAGCCGGCCGGCGCGGTCTCGTGGGACGTCGCCATGGCCGGCACGCGCCCGGACTGGCGGATCGCCGTCAGGAAGGGGGACGTGCTCAGCGTCAACGCCACCTACGACACCACGAAGGCTTCGTGGTACGAGGTGATGGGGATCATGCCGATCGCGATGACCACCGCCCCCGCGGGCGGCGTGGACCCGTTCAGCGGGCGCATCGACCGACGGGGCGTCCTCACGCACGGGCGACTGAAGGAGAACATCGACGCCGGCGGGCGGCCGAACCCGGGCCTCGCCGACGCAGGCAAGCTCAAGGACGGGCCGCTCGTCGATCGCGTCGTGATCAAGAACTTCACCTACGAGCAGGGCGACCTCTCGCTGAGCGGCCGGCAGGGCCTGCCGCCGGTCGTCAGGCAGGGTCAGCAGCTGACGTTCGTCAACCAGGACCCGACGAGCGTCGTCTTCCACACGATCACCGCGTGCAGGCAGCCATGCCGGGAGACGCCAGGGATCAAGTT
>JADGPM010000077.1 GCA_017882425.1 Solirubrobacteraceae bacterium | reverse complement strand
GCCGCCGCCGATGTCGGATGCGTCGATCGAGCTGAGCGGCGCCACGATGCGAAAGGAGGAGCGATCCGATGCCTGATCACGAGTACATCGTGCTCAGCAAGCCCCCCGAGGGCGTCAGCGGCGAGGAGTTCAACGGGTGGTACGACGTCCACATGCGCGAGATCCTCGAGCTGCCCGGGTTCGTAAGCGCGCAGCGCTCGGCGCTGACGCTGCGCGGCCACCGCGGCGAGGCCTTCGCGTACGAATACATGGTCCGCTACGGGATCGACGGCGACCTCGACGCGGCGCTGGCCGGCCTGCGCGAGGCGGTCGAGGCGGGCCGCCTCTACTTCCCCGACTGGTTCCCCTCGATCCGGACCTCGGGCTTCGCGGTCGCGCCGATCACGCAGACGGTCAAGGCGGTGGCGGCATGAGCGACGATCAGGCAGTGCTCGCGCGCCTGCAGCGGCTCGAGGACCTCGAAGAGATCAACCGGCTGTTCCTCGAATACCGCCGCCACCTCGACGCTCGCGACATGTACGCCTATGCGCAGCTGTTCTGCGAGGACGGCGAGTGGAGTGGGCGCACCGGCAGCGCCGTCGGTCCGCGCCAGATCCAGGAGATGCTCGAGGCGAACCTCAGCCCGAACCCGCCGGCACCGGGCGCCACCTCCTGGCACATCGTCTCCAACCCAACGATCGAGCTCGACGGCGACCGCGCGACCGCGCAGGTGACGTGGGCGCTGATCAGGCGCGGTGACGGCGACCAGCCCGTGCTGACGCTGCTCGGCCACTACGACGACGTGCTCACGCGCGAGCACGGGCGCTGGCGCTTCAAGCGCCGCCAGGCCCACATCGACATTCCGCACCATCCGGTCTCGCAGGCGAGTGAAGGGAGCTGACAGCGATGACAGACGACAGCGAGGCCCTCGCGGCCCGGCTAGCGCGACTCGAGGACCTCGAGGCGATCCGGCGGCTGTTTCAGGACTACCGCCGCAGCCTCGACAGCAAGGACTTCCGCGCCTACGCCGACCTCTTCGCACAGGACGGCGAGTTCATCGCCGGGTCCGACGGCTCGATCCACGCCAAGGGCCGCGACGCCATCTTCGCCCTCGTCGACGGGATGCGCGGCAGCCTGCTGACCGACCAGTCCGGCGACGACGTGCATGTCGCCGTCAACGACCGCATCGACCTGGACGGCGACCGCGCCACGGCGACCAGCACCTGGGTCTACGTCGTGCGCGGCGATGGCGACGTCCCCGACGTCTCCAAGGTCGGACGCTACAGCGACCTGCTGACGCGCGAAGACGGGCGCTGGAAGTTCCTGCGCCGCGAGGCGCCCTGCGACATCCCGGCGGTATAGCGGTGTCCGTCGACATCGGACGCATCGGCATCTGGAGTAGCGAGCTGCGCTTTCACGCCGACCGCGCCGAGGCGCGCGAGGCGGCGGGCGAGCTCGAGGAGCTCGGCTTCCACGCGCTGTTCATCCCCGACGTGGGCGGCGACGTGCTCGGCGCCGTCACGGAGCTGCTCGAGGCGACGCGCGCGATCCCGCTGGCGACCGGGATCCTCAACATCTGGATGCACGCGGCAGCCGACGTCGCAGCCGGCGTCGCGGCGATCGAGCAGAGCCATCCGGGGCGCTTCCTGCTCGGCCTCGGCGCGAGCCACGCCGCGGTCGTGGACGCAGATGGCCCGGCGCGCTACGGGCGCCCCTACAGCGCGATGGTCGACTACCTCGACGCGCTCGACGCGCAGCCGCAGCCGCCCGCGCCGGCGCGACGCATGCTCGCCGCGCTCGGGCCCCGCATGCTCGAGCTGGCTCGCGAGCGCTCGGCCGGCGCGCATCCGTACCTGGTGCCGCCGGAGCACACGCAGCTCGCGCGCGAGGTGCTCGGCGGCGAGCGCCTGCTGGCGCCCGAGCTCTCGGTGTTGCTCGAGAGCGACGGCGAACGCGGGCTGGAGCGCGCGCGCGCGTTCGTGAGCGACTACATGCGGCTGCCCAACTACACGAACAACCTGCGCCGCCTCGGCTTCGACGAGAGCGACTTTGCGGGGGGTGGCAGCGAGCGCCTGGTGCGCGCGCTTGTGGCATTCGGCGATGAGGAAGCGATCGCCGAGCGCGTGGCGGCCCACCACGCTGCCGGCGCCGACCACGTGACGCTGCACGTGATCGGCGCCGGTGAGACGCTGCCGCGCGCGGACTGGCGCCGCCTGGCGGCGGCGCTGCTGCACTGAGGCGAGCTCAGGCGTCCAGGTTCCAGCGGTGCGCGCGCAGCTTCGCCAGCTGCGCCGCGTCGAGCGGCGGCTGCTCGAGCGCCGCGACGTTGCGGCCCACGTTCTCGAGCGCGCGCATGCCCGCAATCACGGTCGACACCGCCGCCTGGCTGAGGCAGAAGCGCAGCGCGACGCTCGCGACCTGCTCGTCTGTGATGCCGAGGTCGGCGGTGATCGCCTGCACCCGCTCGTAGGTCTCGCGCTTGCGCTCGCCTGAGAAGTAGTCGTTGCGAAAGTCGCCGTCGGGGAAGGTCGTGTCGGGGCGGATCCGCCCGGTCAGCCCGCCCTCGTCGAACGGGACGCGCACGATGATCCCGACGCCGTGCTCCAGCGCCGCGTCGAACAACTCGTCCTCGGGGCTCTGGTCGAAGACGTTGTAGATCACCTGGACCGTGTCGACGAGGCCGCTGCGCACCAGCGCCAGAACCGAGGCCGGGTCGTGGTTACGGATCGAGACGCCGAACAGGCGGATCTTGCCGGCCTGCTTGAGCGCGGCCACGGCGTCGGCCCAGTCGCCCCGGTTCACCCAGTCGTCGGTCCAGGTGTGGAACTGCTGCAGGTCGATCGTCTCGAGGCCGAGATTGCGAAGGCTCGTCTCGGTCGCCTCGTTGATCCAGGCCGCCGGGAACATGTCGGCGACGGCGTCGCCGGGCGCGGCCGGCCACTTGCCGTTGCGCGGCGGGATCTTGGTCGCGACGTAGATGGTCTCCGACGCCGCGCGCACGACCTCGCCGACGAGGCTCTCGCTGTGGCCGTCGCCGTAGGCGAGGGCGGTGTCGATGAAGTTGACGCCCGCCGCGATCGCCGCCCGCAGCGCGGCCCGTGAGGTGTCGTCGTCGGCACCGACCCAGTGCGACGCGCCGATGCCCCATGCGCCGTAGCCGAGCTCCGAAACCTCCAGGCCGCTGCGGCCGAGCTTGCGATGGCGCATGGTCAGCGCGCCACGGCGTCGGCGCTGACGCGTTCACCGAGCGCGACGCAGTTCCAGCTGGCGAAGCGCACGCGGTCCCACCAATCCGGAAGCGGCGGCCCGCTCGAGTCGATCTCCTTGCGCTCGGCGTAGGCGTCGACGTTGCCGAGCCGGCGCTTCGCCATCTCCTCCAGCAGCGTGTCGGTGTCGCCCTCGATCTCATACAGCGCGAGGTAGCGGTAGCTCACCGGCTCGGTCGCGTCGCTCACGACCGGCTCGAGGCGGTAGCGCTGGGCCGAGACGAAGCCGGGGATCGAGAGGATCTCGGGGAGGTGCGCGTCGTACCACTCGCAGAACTCCTCGTCGGTGACCCCGTCGGGCACGTAGCTGAACACGATCTGCAGATTGCCTGCCATCGCGGATCTCCTTGTCTGCTTCGGGGTGGGTTGGCGGCCGGCGCTAGGCGCTGACGCCGGCGAGCGTCGACGAGGCGGCGTAGGCGTCGAGTGACGCGAACAGGATCTCTCCGAACCACTCAGGGAAGCCCACGCGCCCGGCGGCGGCCGCCTCCTTGAGCGCTGCGCGCAGCGCCGGCAGCTCGCCATGGACCTCGTAGATCGCGACGTGGACCGACTCGTTGGGGTCGAGCGGGTCGACGCTGTCGCGCTCGAGCCGGTAGCGCCAGACGTCGTCGAAGCCCTCCGCGGTGCAGTTCTCGCGCGCATGCGTCGCGTACCAGTCGATGAACTCCTCGAGCGGCATCTGCGGCGGCTGGCGGCTGAAGACGATGTAGGCGTGGTCGAGTGAGTCGAGGTCGATCGCCCCCTCGAGCGGATGCCCGTAGAACGACGCCCAGCGCCCGCGGTCGAACCACTCGGGATGCGGTACGCCGGCGGCCGCGAGCCGCTCCATCGCAGCGTGCGGATCGCCCTCGATCACATACAGTGCAAGGTGCGAGTACATCGTCGGCGAGGTGTCCCCGGTGACAGCTTGGAAGACGAAGCGGCGGGCTGCCACAAACCCGTCCACTGTGAGGATGTCGCGAACGTGCTGCTCGTACCACTCGCCGAACGCCGCGAGTGACATCTCCTCCGGAGGCTTGCTGAATACGAGGTAGACGTTCTCGGCCACTGTCCCTCCCGTCGACTTGGTAGCTGTTAGCGGGGCGACTTTATCACATATGTTATAGTATACGATCGGCGTCACAGTCGCCGTGGACGGCGACTACCGGCAAGGAGGGTGAGGACGTGCAAAGCACACTTAAGACGAGCGACGTGGTCGGCGGTGTCGAGGTCCCGACGGTGCCGACCGGCCTGTTCATCGGGGGCAGCTGGCGCGACGCCGCCGGCGGCGAGACCTTCGAAGCCGTGTCCCCGTCGAGCGAGGAGCATCTTGCGACGATCGCCTCGGCACAGCCCGCCGACGTCGACGCCGCGGTCGCCGCCGCTCGCGCGCAGTTCGACGGCGGCGCCTGGTCGAAGCTGACCGGCGCCGATCGCGGCAAGCTGCTCTACCGCCTCGCCGAGCTGATGGAGCGCGAGCTCGAGACGTTCGTGACGCTCGAGGCGCTTGACGTCGGCAAGCCCGCCTTCGAGCCGCGGCTGGTCGACATGCCCAACGCGATCGACACGATCCGCCACTTCGCCGGCTGGGCCGACAAGATCGAGGGACGCTGGGTCTCACCGCTGCCGGCCTTCGGCCACCAGCGCCAGGCCTACACGATCCGCGAGCCGCTCGGCGTCGTCGCCGCGATCACGGCATGGAACGCGCCGACGCTGATCGCCTCCTGGAAGCTCGGGCCTGCGCTCGCGGCGGGCAACACCGTCGTGCTGAAGCCCGCGGAGGACGCCAGCCTGAGCACGCTGCTGCTGGCCACCCTGATCGAGGAGGCCGGCTTCCCGCCGGGCGTCGTCAACATCATTCCCGGCCTCGGTGAGACGGCGGGCGCGGCGCTCGTGCGCCATCCGGGCGTCGACAAGATCAGCTTCACGGGGAGCCCGCAGGTAGGCCGCGAGATCGCGATCCACGCCGCCGGTGAGTTCCGCCGCGTCACGCTCGAGCTCGGCGGAAAGTCTCCGCAGATCATCCTCGAGGACGCGGACCTCGCCGCGGTCGTGCCGGGCGTGGCGATCGGCTTCTTCGCCAACCAGGGCGAGATCTGCGCCGCGGGGACGCGCGTGTTCGTCGCGCGCCGCCACTACGACGACGTCGTCGCCGGACTCGCCCAGGCCGCCGGCAACGTGGTGCTCGGCGATCCCTTCGACGAGCGCACGACGATGGGGGCGCTGATCAACGAGCGTCAGCTCGAGCGCGTGCTCGGCTACATCGACCGCGGACGCGAGGAGGGCGCCGAGCTCGTCGCCGGCGGCGCGCGGCCCGACCGCCGCGGCTACTTCGTGCAGCCGACCGTGTTCGCCGGGGGCGGCAACGACATCCAGATCGCGCGCGAAGAGATCTTCGGTCCGGTCGGCCTCGTGCTGCCCTTCGACGACGTCGAGGAGGCGGTCGCGATGGCCAACGACACCCGCTACGGGCTCGCCGCCTACGTCTGGACAAACGACCTCTCCGCCGCCCATCGCGTCGCCGCCCAGGTGCGCGCCGGCAGCGTCTGGATCAACGGCCCCGGCGCGCCCGACGCGCGCCTGCCCTGGGGCGGCCTCAAGACCAGCGG
>JADGPM010000076.1 GCA_017882425.1 Solirubrobacteraceae bacterium | reverse complement strand
GCCATCGTCAGCTCGTCGTCTCGTCTTCTGCAGGGGCGGGCGCCGGCGCTGAGGCCTGTGTGACGACCGGCGCAATTGGAGCCGGCGCCTCGGGAGCCGTCGCCGCGACGGGCGGGACCGGCGGGACCGGTGGCGCCGGAGCAACTGCGGCCGCGGGCGGTGCCGAAGCCGGGAGCGCGGGAGCCGCCGGCGCCTGCGGCGCGAGCGAAGTCGGCGGCACCAGGGATGCGGGCTGCTGCGCCGCCGGCGCGGCCGCGTGCGGGCCGCCGAACATGACCTCGGCCCAGCGGGCACACACCCAGCTCCACCCGTTGAGAACGTGCAATGCTGCGAAGAACACGAGGATGCCTAGCGGCAGGCAGATGAGGCCGAACCACAGAGGCGGTACCCACGTACCGTTGATGATCCGCACGTCGAACAGCGAGAAGAACGGCATCGCCACGAACCAGAACACCATCCCCACGGCCGTGACCAGCAGGGTCGTGGAGATGATGCCGAAGGGCAGCTTGGCGAGCAGGTAGACGAGGTCCTTCCAGGTCGCGGCGCTCCCGAAATGCGCCTTGAGCTTCCCCCAGACCCCCTCGACCTTCTCCCACTCACGAGGCGCAGGCGGGACGTCCGCGCGGAGCAGGTAGCGGGCCTGCGTCCGCTCAAAGGCCCCGAACAGCCACCAGGCGCCGGCGACCACGAGCAGGATCGGGATACCGACCCACACGACGACGAGCCCGACGCCGAGCGAGAGCCCCGTCACGAGGAACACGAAGTAAAACAGGCCCAGCGGGAAGGCGAGCCAGTTGAACAGGATGCCCAGCCACGTCTCCGGGCGCCGCACGACGCCGAAGAACCGCATGATCGCTGAGTCGTTCAAAGGGTGACCTCCCGTGGTCTTCCGCAGCTTGGAGAACAAGCCTAGCGGCACGGAGGGTCGCGGTCGTCACCCCGGGGCGGGAATCTCCGGTGACCGGCAGTGGGACTCGAGGCCCGGCCCGTATACCCCTGCGGGGGTACGCCGGCGAGCGACGCGCCCTCGCAGGCCCGGCTCGAAGCGCTCCACGAGGGCCGGCGAGCCCGGCTCAGGTCACGCCGCACAGCGCCGGCGAGCCCGGCTCAGGTCACTCCGCCGGGCCCTCCCCCGCCCGCACGAGCCCGACCTCGTAGGCGAGGATCACCGCCTGCGTGCGGTCGTGCAGGCCGAGCTTGGAGAAGATGCGCTTCACGTGCGTCTTCACCGTGCCCTCGCTGAGGAACAGGTGAGCGGCGATGTCGCCGTTGGTCATGCCGCGAGCCATCAGTACGAGGACCTCGCGCTCGCGGTCGGTGAGGTCGTCGAGCTCGCTCGCGTCGCGCGCCGGTCCCGTGTCGGGGCGCGCGCGGAAGGTCTCGATGAGGCGCTGTGTCACGGAAGGAGCCAGCAGCGCCTCCCCCTCCGCCACCACCCGGACTCCGGCGACGAGGTCCTCGGCGGGGGTGCGCTTGAGCAGGAAGCCGCTCGCCCCCGCCTTGAGCGCCTCGTACACGTACTCGTCGAGGTCGAAGGTCGTGAGGATGACGACCCGCGAGCTGTCCTCGCGCCCCAGCGCGACGATCTCGCGCGTCGCCTCGATGCCGTTCATGACCGGCATCTGCACGTCCATGAGCACCACGTCGGGGTCGAGGCGCCGCGTGAGCGCCACGGCCTCGGCCCCGTCGTTCGCCTCGCCCACCACCTCGATGTCATCCTCTGACTCGAGGATCAGGCGGAGCCCGGAGCGCACCAGCTGTTCGTCGTCGGCAAGCACGAGCTTGACGGTCATGTCCCCTCCGTTTCCACCATGAGAAACCCTTGCTGCGCCCTCACTTCGGCCCATCCGCAACGGCCAGGGGCAGGCGTGCGCGGACGCCGAACCCGCCCTCGGGACGCGGCCCCGCCTCGAGCTCTCCCCGGAACGTGGCCACACGCTCGCGCATGCCCAGCAGGCCGCGACCGCCGCCGGCGGTCGCCGGCGTGACGCCGCGGCCCTCGTCGAGCACCTCGAGCGCCAGCGACGTCTCTTCGTACCTCACGCTGACGGTGGCCCGCGTCTTGCCGGCGTGCTTGAGCGTATTGGTCAGCGACTCCTGCACGATGCGGTACGCGGTGAGGTCAAGGCTCGCCGGCAACGGCCGCGCCTCGCCCTCCACGATCAGCTCGACCGGCAGCCCGGCCTCACGTACCTGGTCGCACAGCGTCTGGAGCTGTCCCATGCCGGGCGTGACGTCACAGCAAGCCTCCTCTTCCGGCGCCCGGAGGATGCCGAGCATGCGCTCGATGTCGCCGAGCGCCTGGCGGCCGGCGGTCTCGATGGAATCCAGCGCCTCGCGGGCCAACTCCGGCTTCTTGTCGATGATGCGCTGGGCCGCGCCCGCGTGCAGGACGACGACGTTGAGCGCGTGCCCCACGCTGTCGTGCAGCTCGCGCGCCATGCGCGCCCGCTCCTCGGCCACGGCCTCGCGGGCGCGCACCTCGCGGTCGGCGGCGAAGAGAGCGGCCCTGCGCTCGGCCCTCTCGATGCTGCCGCGGTAGATGCGGATGACGACGCCCACGACCCAGATGACCGAGAGCGACGCCCACGTCCCGAGCGCGGCCTGCCACGGGACCGAGGGAAGTTCGAGCAGGACGAAGATGACGCCGGCGACGACCACGAACCCGGCGGCGACGGCGCGCTTCCAGTGGTCGAACGCCACCGTCGCGAACGAGGCGACGACGACGACGCCCACGGCGGCGACCGTGAACTCGTACCCGGCAGCGGCCTGGCCACAGAGCAGGACGACGGCGGCAGCGAGGCTGACGAGCGGGGACCACCAGAGGAGTCCGAGCGTGAGACCGCTGAGGACCGTGAGGACGATCAGCGCGGCGCCGTCCTCCCGGTACCCGACCGGTACGCCGGCGCGAGTGAGCAGCTCGACGAGTCCGCCGGCGGTGAAGATGAGCGCGAGGACGACACTGGCTGGGAACGGCTCGAGAAGATGAGGGCGCCGTGGCGGCGCAGGAGCTGCGCCCGACGGCGCGGCGAGGATGTCGGCTGGCCGTTCCACGCCCGCAGTATAGTCCAGGCCCATGCAGGCTCCCGCCCGCGAGGAGGTTGTGCCACGCCGGCTGAGGTAGTGTTGGCACGTAGTGGACGCGTCCGGGGACGTCATCGGGAGCGGGGCACTGAGTCAGACTGGAGAGCGGATGAGCAGCGATTCGAATGATCGACGGCCTGCCAGCGGTGGCTCCGAGCCCGCAGCACGTCCGGGTACTGGCCCGCGGACGATGCGCACCGGCAGCCTCATCCTGCTCGTACTGGTGGACTTCGTCGTGGCCGTGATGATGGTCATCACAGCCACCGCTTTCGTTGTGAGCCCCGACCCCGCGGTGAAGGCGGGCCCCATGTACGTCGTCCTCGCGCTCACGACGGGGTCGGCGCTGCTCATGTTCGTCATGGCGCTGAACGCGTCGTTCGTCCCGTTGATGAGCCCGCAGCGCGCACGTGACGTGCGCCTCGTGATGTGGACGATGGGCGCGACCGGCATCGTGACGGGAGTGTTGACGCTCGGAGCAGACGTCGAGGGGATCGTGATGCGCCTCTTCGTCGCCGTCCTCGCCTTCGTCTTCATCCGGGTGCAGGAAGCCCGCCTGGACCGGGCGCGCCGAAGCGGGCAGCTGGGTCATGCTCCTTCGGCGGGACGGGGGCGTGCAGGCTCAACGGGATCGAGGTCGACGCCGCAGGCCAAAGCACGACAGCGCCGCGGCGGACGCAACCGCTAGTCCCTGCGCGAACGCGCGAAACGAAAGTGGTGGAGGCGGCGGGAATCGAACCCGCGTCCACGGACGCCCAAGCGGAGTCTCTACAGGCTTAGCCGGCGCTTTTAGTCTCGCTCGCGGCCCCCGCGTCGGCCGGGTGCCGTTTGCCAGCTCCGAT
>JADGPM010000328.1 GCA_017882425.1 Solirubrobacteraceae bacterium | reverse complement strand
GTCGCCGGCGTGGACGCGACGGGGGCGGGGAGGGTGGTGGCCTGGGAGGTCGAGGAGGAACCGCCGCTGCTGCCGCAACCGGCGAGCGCGATGACCAACGCGACACAGATCGCGGCGAGGAGTGGGATTCGCATCGGCGCAGTGTGCCAGAGGACCCCGATCCGGGCGCCGCCGCTACGTGACCCCGGCGGCAGCGGTCCGCTCGAGCAGGTCGGTGAGGATCCGCGCGGTGGCGCCCCAGATCAGGTGCTCGCCGACGACGTACGTGTCGGTGCGGAACGGCACGCCGCGGCGCATCAGGCGGCGGCGCTCGTACCCGGACTGGAGCTCGCCGAGACCGAGCTCGAGGATCGTCTCGACCTCGTCGTCGGAGGGGGTCCAGGCGTGACCCGGCTCGATCAGCCCGACGAACGGGTAGATGGCGTAGTTCGTCGCGATCGTCGGTGTCGGCTGCAGCGCGCCGATCAGCTCGACGGCCTCGGCCGGCAGGCCGATCTCCTCGTGCGCCTCGCGCAGCGCGGTGTCGCGCAGGTCGCTCTCGTCGTCGTCCTGACGTCCGCCGGGGAACGAGATCTCGCCCGCGTGGCGGCGCAGATCGTCGCGGCGCCTGGTCAGGACGACGCCGACGCCGCCGTCCTCGTGCAGGTAGAGCGGGACGAGGACGGCGGCATCGATGCGGCCGTGCACGTCGAGCGCCGCGGCCTCCGCTGGATCGAGGAGGACCGGCGCCAGCGTGGCGGCGAGCTCAGCTCGCGAGCGAGACGCGCTCGACACGCTCGTCGAACATGACCTCGCCCTCGAGCGTGCGGTGCACGGGGCACTTCGCCGCGATGACGGTGAGGCGGTCGACCTGCTCGTCGGACAGGCTGTCGGGCAGGCGGGTCACGACGCCGAACTTCGTCGGACAGCCGCGCTCACCCGGGGTGAACTCGACCTCGACCTCGACGCCGCCGATGTCCCATCCCTTGCGCGCCGCGTACATCTCCATCGTGACGGCGACGCAGCCGGCGAGGCTGGCGGCCAGGAGCTCGAGTGGGCTGGGTCCCTCGTCGCCGCCGCCGACGTCGGTCGGCTCGTCGGTCGTGACCTCGTGCTGACGCACCTTGACGGTGTGGCGGAACCCTGCGTCGCGGCTGGCTGTGGCCTTCATGGTCATTCGATTATGACAAGGGGTTGAACAGCAGGCCCGTGGGGACCTTCGGCGTGAAGAACGTCGACTTGGGCGGCATGTTCACGCCGGCCGCCGCGATCTCGCGAATCTGGCGCACCGGCGTCGCGCGCAGGAAGAACGCCACGTCGAAGCTGCCGGAGCGGATCAGGTCGAGCGCCTCCGCGTCGTTGCGCGAGTAGCCCAGGCCGCGGAGGTGCGAGATGTCGTCCTCGCTGAGGCCGAGCGGACCGGTCAGGATCAGGGCCTCGAGCACCGCCGTGTCCAGGCGCCGGTAGGGCTCGGGGAAGTCCGCGAGCGCACGGTCGGCGATCGCCTGGTCCTTCAGCGTCAGGCGGAACGGACGCTGCAGGTGGGCGTCGATGTAGCCGAGCTGGAGCGGCCCGTCGCCCTCCGGGGGCGCGAGCTCTGCGACGTCGTCGAGCGGCTCGATGTCGAAGTGCTCGCGCAGCGTGGCGGCGAGCGCCTCCTGCCGCGACGGGTCGTCGTTGAGCCCGTCGACGAGCCGGTGCGTGGGGAAGACCGTCAGCCCCGGGTCCTCGAGTGAGACGAGGTACTGCAGGACATGGCGGTGCCCACCGTCGCCGCCGATCTCGTCGGCGTAGACGCGCGCGGTCTCGTAGCGGTGGTGGCCGTCGGCGATCAGCAGCTCGGCCGGCTCGAGCGCGGTGCGCACCGCGTCGATCGCCGCCGGGTCGGCGACGCGCCAGAGGCGGCTCACGGTCCCGTCCTCGTCCTCGAGGGCGCCGTAGGGCGGGGTGTGCGTCACCGGCTCCAGCGCGCTCCACGCCGCGCCAGAGGCGTCCTCGTAGAGCGAGAAGATCGGGGAGAGGTTCGTCCGCGTGGCGCGGGTGAGCCGGAGGCGATCCTCCTTCGGACCCGGATGGGTGCGCTCGTGTGGGCGGATCCGGCCCGGGCCGTACTCGGTCACGCCGACGCGGGCGAAGAACCCGCTGCGCGTGCGGCGGGCACCGTCGGGGCCGGTGTACTCCTGCGTCAGCACCCAGAGGGCGGGCTCGGGGTCGCGCACGATCGCGCCCTCTTCCCGCCAGCCGGCGAGCAGCTCCGCGGCGCGGGCGTACGGATCGCCGCCGGGCGTCGCGGGCTCGGGCAGGTCGATCCCGACGACGTTGTGCGGCGAGCGCGCGGCGAGCACGGCGCGCTGCTCGGGATCGATCACGTCGTACGGCGGCGAGCACACGGCGTTGAGGGATCCGACGACCTCGAGGTCGTAGTGCAGGGCGCGCAGGGGCTGGACGTCGGCCATGGCCCTCAAGCTAGCGACCGGGCGGCCGGCCGGGGCGCTCGCTGCCGCCCCGGCCGGTGGAACCGCCCGTCCCCGTGGTGTGCGCCCTGGGAATGGGTGCGCCGGTTGGAACGGGGTGGGGCGGGAGAGGTTGCGGAGGTTCCGCGTACCATCCCCGACATCGGGGCGTGGCGCAGCCTGGTAGCGCACCTGCTTTGGGAGCAGGGGGTCGCCGGTTCAAATCCGGCCGCCCCGACTGGTTCAGGAGATGCGACGCGACGCAGGCGGGAGCGGGGCGGCGCTGCTCGCCGGGTGCTCGGCCGGCGTTGGGACCATCGGCGGAGTACGGATGTGGGAGGTGCCTTACGCGTGGCACGGTGCGTGGATGAGCGTTCTCTCGGTTCGGCGTATCCGTGTGTGCGCCGGCATGACGGTCACGCTCGCCCTTGCGGGAGCGGCGGGTCCGGCTGTCGTCCCGGCGGCGACCGTCGCGCAGCCCGGCGCGGAGACCGCGGTGCGCGAGTACGGCGGGACGATCGTCCTCAGCGACTTCGATCAGGCGGAGCGCCGCTGGTATCTGAGCGTGCGCAAGGCGGGCGCAGCGAAGGCGCAGCGCCTGGCGGTCGCACCGAGCGCGATGCCGTTCGACGCGGACGTCGGCACGGACAGCAGGGGCCGCCCGGAGCTGATCTACCAGCGCTGCAAGGCGAAGCAGGTGACCACTCCGAGTCCGCTTCCGCCGACTCCTCAGGACACGATCAGCATTCCCGCCGGTTGTGAGCTGTTCGTGTACTCGTTGGCCGGCGCGTCCGGCGAGCGTCCGGTGCGCAACGCCAACGACCCCTCGCACAACGACGTCGGCGCCACGCTCTGGCGCGGGCGGATCGCCTGGACGCGCGAGTACGGCTCGGGCAAGGCCGCGAATCCGGTCGTGTACACCAAGACCCTGACCGCGCTGCGCTCGCAGCCCTCCAGGCGGCTGCCCGGCGTTCCGCAGACCCGTTGCGGGGACGTCGACAAGGTGTGCGGGCCGACGACCGATCGCAACGTTGAGGCGCTCGAGCTGTGGGGTGACAATCTCGCCGTCACGGTGGACTACTCCTGCACGGGGTGCTCGGGGATCGCGCAGAGCGAGCTGCGCCTCGACAGCGTCACAACGGGCTCCAGCCGGCGGCTGGCACTGCAGATCGTCGGCCTGAACGGTCAGCAGATGGTCGGCCCGTCGTTCTTCGACGGCAGATTGGCCTGGTACCGGGCCTGCGCGGTCGCGGAGGCCAGCTGCAGGAGCTTTGTCGGCCCATGGCGCTACCGCCTGAGCACGCGCGGCTACGAGCGCGGCGCGCCCGGGCCGATCCGGGTCGACGGTTTCGCGGACAGCGGCTCACGCCTCTACGAGGTCGTCGGCTGCTCAGAAGCCGAAGCCGGATCCCGGTACAACGCGAACTGCCGTATCGACGAGCTGACCCCGCCCTCGTACGCAGCAGCGCCCGCACCGATCCGGTAGCGCGAGATCATCCCGCAGGCGCTCGGGCGCACCGGCGGCGTCACGGCCGGTGTGGACGGCATGACCGCCCGGACGCGGGACTTCACCGACGGCCTGAGTGCGCACGCGCCGCTGGTCTTCGCGTTCGTCCTGGCGGCTGCGTTCCTGCTGCTGTTGATCACGTTCCGCTCGATCGTGATCCCGCTCAAGGCGATCACCCTGAACCTGCTCAGCGTCGGCGCTGCCTACGGCGTGCTGGTCCTCGTCTTCCAGGAGGGCTGGGGTGAGGGCCTGCTCGGGTTCCACTCCAACGGCGCGGTGGTGGCGTGGCTTCCACTGTTCCTCTTCGTGATCCTGTTCGGGCTGTCGATGGACTACCACGTGTTCATCCTCACGCGCGTGCGCGAGGCCTACGACGGCGGGATGTGCACGCAGGACGCGGTCTCGCACGCCGTCAAGACCACGGCCGGAGTCGTGACGAGCGCGGCGATCGTGATGGTCGGCGTGTTCGCGATCTTCGGAACGCTGTCGAGCCTGCCCCTGAAGGAGATGGGCGTCGGCCTCGCCGTCGCCGTGTTCCTCGATGCGACGATCATCCGCGGGGTGCTCCTGCCGGCGAGCATGAAGCTCCTGGGCGACTGGAACTGGTGGCTGCCGAGGTCGCTCGGCTGGCTGCCCAGGCTCGCCCCCGAGGCGGAGTTCGCCTCCGCTCGCTCCTAGCGCGCCGAGAACCGAACCGGGCGCCCGCCCTCTCGGCGGGCGCCCGTCGTTCTGGTCGGGTCGCTTCGCGTCGGTGGCGTCAGCCGCGGCGCATCAGGCGGGCGACGGCCGTCATCAGCTCCTGCGTCTTCTCCGGCCGGTCGTCCTCGGAGGCACCGATCACGCAGTGCTCGGCGTGGTCGGTGAGCAGGCCCAGCGCGACCTTGTCGAGCGCTGCCTGGACCGCCGAGATCTGCGTGAGGATGTCGATGCAGTAGCGGTCGCTGTCGACCATCCCCTCGATCCCGCGGACCTGGCCCTCGATGCGCCGCAGCCGCTTGATCAGCGGGTCCTTGTTGGTGGAGTAGCCGTGCGTCTCGGTCGTCGGTGTCATGCGCGCGTTCCTCGTCGATGTCTGTGTGAGGCACATCACACTATACCCTAGGGGGGTATAGTCTACTTCGAACAGATACCCCCGTAGGGTACCCCAATCGCACGAATCGGACTGGATCCCCATGCATACCGCCTCCCGTCTCGCCACCTTCGCCGTGGGTCTCGCCGCGATCGGCGGCAGCGCCGCCGCCATCGGCAGCGCGACGGACGCCACCCCTCCCTTCCAGAGCTGCCTGCGGGTCGCCGCCGACGGTCACGGCCAGGCCGACGCGATGGCCGGCGCTGCGATGTCCGCCCCCGGGCAGGCCGAGAGCCGCGCGTCGATGGCGCCGATGGTGGCCGGCGCCGACGGCTCGAGCTCCAAGCTGGCCGGTCTCACGCTCGATGCCGGCGCGCGGACGCTGCGCGCCGGCCGGCCCGACACGTGGCGCTTTCGGATCGTCGACTGCAACGGCGACGCGGTGCGCACGTTCACGCGCGACCAGACGAAGCTCGTGCATCTCATCGTCGTGCGGTCGGACCTCACCGGGTATCAGCACCTGCACCCGACGCTCGCGCCCGACGGCACGTTCTCGGTCGGCATGACGCTCCGGCAGCCCGGGCGCTACCGCGCGATCGCCGACTTCACCACCGGCGGCAGGCGCTACGTCCTGGGGACCGACCTCACGGCCCCCGGAGCCGCGCGCACCGTGCCGCTGCCGCGCGCGTCGACGAGCGCGCGTGTCGACGGCTACGACGTGTCGCTGCGGCGTCCGGCAACGCTCACGGCGGGCCGCGAGGCCACGCTGACCTTCACCATCAGCCGTGACGGCAGGCCCGTGACGCGCCTGCAGCCCTACCTCGGCGCCTACGGGCATCTCGTCGCCCTGCACGCACCCGGCCTCGAGTACTCCCACGTGCACCCCGCCTCGAAGGATCTCGCCGCCGGCGCGATCACGTTCGACGCAGAACTGCCGAAGACCGGCCCCTACCGCCTGTTCGTCCAGTTCCGGACTAACGGGCGCGTGCACACCGCGGCGTTCACGCAGGACGCGTCCGCGCGCTAGAGCCGACAACCCGAACCCAGGACGACTCCCATGCCCGACACCGCCGACAACGAGATCACCTACACCGTTCCGGGCGTCAGCTGCGAGCACTGCCGCGTCGCCATCACGGGCGAGGTCGGGAAGCTCGACCGCGTCTCCGCCGTCGCCGTCGACCTCGCCGCCAAGCACGTGACCGTCACCGGCGTCGCCCTCGACGACGACGCCATCCGCCACGCGATCGACGACGCCGGCTACGACGTCTCCTGACCGGCCGGCACGACCTGAGGACCACGGCCATGACCACCGCCACCAACACCGAGCACGTCGAACTGCCGATCACAGGCATGACCTGCGCGTCGTGTGCGAATCGCATCGAGCGCAGGCTGAACAGGCTGGACGGCGTGACAGCGAGCGTCAACTACGCGACGGAGAGGGCGACGATCGACTTCGACCCCGCGTCGGTGGGGGCCGACGAGCTCGTCGACGCCGTCGAGGCCGCCGGATACCAGGCGAACCTCCCGGCCGACGAGCCCGAGGCCGCGAGCGACGCACCGGGCGACGACCCGAGCGCGCCCTACCGCACGCGGCTGATCTTCAGCGCCGCGCTGTCGGTGCCGGTGCTGCTGATGTCCATGATCCCCGCCCTGCAGTTCGACAACTGGCAATGGCTGTCGCTCCAGATGGCGACCCCCGTCGTGCTGTGGGGTGCGTGGCCGTTCCACCGCGCCGCCTGGACGAACCTCAAGCACGGCACCGCCACGATGGACACGCTCATCAGCCTCGGCACGCTCTCGGCGTGGTTGTGGTCGATGTACGCCCTGTTCCTCGGCGACGCGGGGATGCCTGACATGCGGATGCAGTTCGAGCTGATCCCGCAGGCCGGCACCGGCTCGAGCCAGATCTACCTCGAGACCGCCTCGATCGTCACGACGTTCATCCTTGCCGGCCGCTACTTCGAGATGCGCGCCAAGCGTCGCGCCGGCGCGGCCCTCAAGGCCCTGCTGGAGCTCGGAGCCAAGGACGTCGCCGTCCTCGACGCGGACGGCGACGAGCGCCGCGTCCCGATCGAGCAGCTGCACGTCGGCGAGCGCTTCATCATCCGCCCGGGCGAGAAGGTCGCCACCGACGGCGTCGTGGAGGACGGCAGCTCCGCCGTGGACATGGCGCTGCTCACCGGCGAGTCCGTTCCCGTCGACGTCCATCCCGGGTCCGAGATCGCAGGCGCCACGGTCAACCTCGGCGGTCGCCTGATCGTCCGTGCCACGAAGGTCGGCGCCGACACGGCGCTGGCGCAGATCGCCCGCCTGGTCACCGATGCACAGACCGGCAAGGCTCCGATCCAGCGCCTGGCCGACCGGATCTCCGGGGTCTTCGTCCCGGTCGTGATCGCGCTGGCCGTCGCCACGCTCGGGTTCTGGCTCGGAGCGGGGCAGAGCGCGACGTTCGCGTTCACCGCCGCCGTCGCGGTGCTCATCATCGCCTGCCCGTGTGCGCTGGGTCTTGCGACGCCGACCGCGCTGATGGTCGGCACCGGGCGCGGCGCCCAACTCGGATTGCTCATCAAGGGTCCCGAGATCCTCGAGTCCACCCGCAAGGTCGACACGATCGTGCTCGACAAGACCGGCACGGTGACGACCGGGAAGATGAGCCTCACGCAGGTCGCCGTCGCCGAAGGCGTCGACGCCGACGAGGCACTGCGGCTCGTCGGAACGCTGGAGAACGCCTCCGAGCATCCGATCGCCCAGGCGATCGCCCGGGACGCGCTGTCGAAGCTGCACGCCCTGTCGACCGTCGACGCCTTCGTGAGCCACGACGGTCTCGGCGTCGAGGGCATCGTCGACGGCCGCGCCATCGTCGTCGGACGTCCCTCCCTCCTCGCCGACCGGGCGATGCACCTCCCACCCGAGCTCGACGACGCGCGCACGCTGGCCGAGGCACGCGGGCAGACGGCGATCGCGGCCGGATGGGACGGAGGCGCCAGAGCGGTCTTCGTCGTCGCCGACACCGTGAAGCCGACATCCGCGGAGGCCGTCGCTCGCCTGAAGCAGCTCGGTCTCCGGCCCGTGCTGCTCACCGGCGACAACCGGACGACCGCCGAGGCCGTCGCGGCCGAGGTCGGCATCGACGAGGTGATCGCGGAGGTGCTGCCCGCCGACAAGGCCGACGTCATCCGCCGCCTGCAGAGCGGGGGGCGGGTCGTTGCGATGGTCGGCGACGGCGTCAACGACGCGCCCGCGCTCGCGCAGGCCGACCTCGGACTCTCGATCGGCACCGGAACCGACGTCGCCATCGAGGCCTCCGACCTCACGCTCGTCAGCGGCGACCTGCGAGCAGCCTCGGACGCGCTCCGGCTCAGCCGCGCGACGCTCCGCGTCATCAAGCAGAACCTCGCCTGGGCGTTCGGCTACAACATCGCCGCGATCCCGCTCGCCGCGATCGGCCTGCTCAACCCGGTCATCGCTTCAGCGGCGATGGCGTGCTCGAGCGTGAGCGTCGTCGCCAACGCGCTGCGCCTGCGCCGCTTCGACGCGCAGCGCAGCGCGCTGAGCTCTCCGCGGTCGATGTGAACCGAGGCGCCACCGATTCCGCTGCCTCCTTGACGGGGTTCCACATGCCTGGTGAGGTCTGGGTCCCTTGAGCTCGGAGCCCGACCCCGTGGACGCCACGTTCATGTTCGCCGATATCGCCGGCTTCACCGCGCTCACCGAGGCCCACGGCGACGAGGAGGCCGCTGACCTCGTCGCGGACTTCTGCGATGCCGTCAGGGCGGAGCTCCCGGCCCATGGCGGCGCGCATCTGAAGACCATCGGCGATGCACTGATGCTCCGCGTCACGGACCCCGGGCAGGCCGTGCACCTCGGCCTGCGGATCACGCACGAGCTGATGGCGGGTCACGGCGCCCCGGCGGTTCGCGTCGGCCTGCACCACGGCACCGCCGTCGAACGGGACGGCGACTACTTCGGGGCCGCCGTCAATCTCGCCGCCCGCGTGTCCGCCGTCGCGAGCGGCGGTGAGGTCCTGCTGAGCGCACACACCGCCGCCCTCGCCCCGGATCTCGACGGCGTCATCTACGAGCCCCGCGGCCGCCAGGCGCTGCGCAACATGCGCGAGCCGATCGAACTGTTCGCCGCCGTCCGCCAGGGCCGGCCGGCACACGGACGGCTGGTCATCGACCCGGTCTGCCGGATGGCCGTCGACCCCGATCACGCCGCCGGCCGACTGCTGCTCGACGGCACCGCCTACCACTTCTGCACGATCGCCTGCGCAGGCGAGTTCGCCCTGCACCCGGAGCGCTTCGCGACGTAGCGCAGGGCGGCGTTCTCAGGATCGAGGGTCTCGATGCCGGCAGCTCATTGCGCGGCAGCGGCGCCGCTCAGCCGGCCGGCAGACCGATCGCGCGGCGCATCGCCGCGCGGGTGCGGTCGAGCGCGGCGGCGTCCCCGGTCAGCCGGCCGGCCACACTCCCGCCCGAGGCGAGGCTGTGCAGCTCGAAGGCGACGTCTGCGGGGTCGCGGCCCGGGGGCAGGTCGCCGGCCTCGCGCGCGCGGCGCGCCTCGGCCTCGAGCACGCCGAGCCAGCGGCTGACCGCTTCCGCCACGTCGTCGTGCAGCGGTCCCGGCCGGGCGTCGTACTCGACGGACGCGGTGGTCACGAAGCATCCGCCTGGGAACACGCCGTCGCGCAGATGGCCGATCCACGCATCGACGACCGCCTCGAGCCTCGGGAGCCCCGGCGCGGATCGCGCCGCCGGCCGCCAGACCGCGTCGGTGAACCGCTCGACGGCGGCGGCGAGCACCGCTCGCTGCATGGCCTCCTTGTCACCGAAGCGCCCGATCAGACCGCTCTTGCTCATCGCGAGCTCGCCGGCGAGCCGCCCGATCGTGATGCCCTCGAGGCCCTCGACGGACGCGAGGTCGACGGCGGCCTCGACGGCGGAGGCGCGGCTGTCGGCGACGTCGGCGGCTGAGCGGCGCGGCATGTCGGCCAGCATACCGAACGAACGATCGTTCTGTATAACTCCGAGCTCGGCAAGCGACACGAGGACGGACGATGCGACTGACATGGCTGGGCTGGGCCGGGGCGGAACTGCAGGCGGACGACGCGACGGTTGTGGTGGACCCACTGGAGGACACGGGCGCGGTGTTCGCGGCGCTCGGCGAGCGGGCGGCGGGGACGCCCCTGCCGCACGTCGTGCCGCCGGGCGCAGGCAGGGCCGTCGCCGGGCTCCTCACCCATCTCCACCGCGATCACGCCGATGCCGGTGCGCTCGCGGCGGCGCTCGCGCCAGGAGCGCCGGTGCTCGAGCCGCCGGCCGGGGGCGGCGATGCGCTCGAGGGACTCGCCCTCGCGCAGGCCGAACACGAGCTGGCGGCCGCGGGGCTGGACCGCAGGCGGGTCGCGCCATGGGAGTCGGTGACGGCCGGCCCGTTCACGCTGACGGCGCTTCCGGCGTCCGACGGCGTCGGCGATCCGCAGGTCGCGTGGCTCGTCGACGCGGAGGGGGTCCGCGTCCTGCATCTCGGCGACACGATGTTCCACGGGTACTGGTGGCGCATGGCCCGCCGGCACGGGCCGTTCGACGCGGTCCTCGTCCCGGTGAACGGCGCGGTCGTCGGCTTCCCCAACCGCCAGCCGGCGAGCCCGCTGCCCGTCGCGCTCGACCCTGCCCAGGCCGCGATCGCGGCGGCGATCCTCGGTGCCCGCCTGGCGATCCCGATTCATGCCGACGGCTACGAGATCGACGGCGTCTACCAGCCCGTCCCGGACGCGGCCGAGCGCTTCGCCGCCGCAGCCGCAGAGCGCGGCGTGCCGGTCAGGATCCTCGACCCCGGAGAGACGATCGAGCTCTGAGGCCGGCGCCGACCGAAACCGTCCCGCGACATACTCAGTGTCCGTGGACCCCCGACCGCTCGAGCTCCGTCACCTGGTCAAGTCCTACGTCCGCGGCGCGCCGAACGCGGTCGACGGGATCGATCTGACGGTCGAGCACGGCGAGCTCTTCGGACTGCTGGGCCCCAACGGGGCCGGGAAGACCACGACGGTCGGCATCGCCACGACGCGCGTCGCGCCGACCTCGGGCAGCGTGCGCGTGAACGGGATCGATGTGGTCGCCGATCCGGCCCGCGCGAAGGCCTCACTGGGTGTGGTGACGCAGTTCAACACCCTCGACCGGGCCTGCACGGTGCACGAGAACCTCGTGTTCCACTGCCGCTTCTTCGGCGCGTCGCGTCGCGCGGCGCTGGACCGCGCCGACGAGCTGCTGGAGCGCTTCCGGCTGACCGACCGCGCGGGGGACATGGTCTTCGAGCTGTCCGGGGGGCTCGCCCAGCGTCTCCAGGTGGCGCGCGCGATCGCCCACCGGCCGACGATCGTGTTCCTGGACGAGCCGACGGCCGGGCTCGACCCGCAGAGTCGCATCGCGCTGTGGGACGTGCTCGGGGAGCTGCGCAGCGACGAGGGCCTGACCGTCGTGCTGACCACGCACTACATGGAGGAGGCCGAGCAGTTCTGCGACCGGGTGGCGATCATCGACCGCGGGCGCATCCTCGTCTCCGGCACGCCGGAGGCGCTCAAGCGCCAGCACGGTGACCTGGCGATCGCGACGCTCGGGTTCTCCGACGAGGAATCGGCGCGGCGGGCGGCCGCGGACCTGCGGGGGTTCGGCACCGTCGACGAGGACGGCCTCACCCTGCGCGTGGCGACGGCGGACGGGGCGGGGGCGGTGCCGGGCCTGGTGAACGCCGCCGGGCCCGGGCTGCGCGCGCTCGCGCTGGCCGAGCCGTCGCTGGAGACCGTCTTCATCGCCCTCACGGGCCGCGAGCTGCGCGAATGAGCGCCCAGGCGGGCGCCGTCGCTCGCGTGACGTACGGGCGCGCCTTCTACGGCCTGATGGTCCGCGACGCCCGCGTGCTGCGGCGCGAGTTCGTCTCGTTCCTGCTGCGGACCGTGATGAACCCGCTGCTGTTCGTCTTCGTCTTCACCTACGTGTTCCCGAAGATCGGCCGCGGCCTGGGCGGCGGGGCGAGCGGCGGCGCGACGTTCGCGACGGTGCTCGTGCCCGGGCTGATCGCGGTCGCCGTGTTCTTCCAGGGGATCGCGGCCGTGGCGCTGCCGCTGGCCACCGAGCTCGGCGGCACCCGCGAGATCGAGGATCGCCTGATGGCCCCGCTGCCGATCGCGCTCGTCTCCTTCGAGAAGGTCGTCTTCAGCACGTTCCAGTCGGTGCTCGCCGCGGTCGTCGTGTTCCCGCTGCTCTACCTGATTCCGGCCGAGCCCGTCTCGGTGCACATCTCGAGCTGGCCGCTGCTGATCGCGGTCGTGATCATGGCGGGTCTGCTGGCGGGGTTCCTGGGCCTGCTGCTCGGGACCGTCGTCCAGCCGCGCCAGATCGGGCTGATCTTCTCCCTCGTCGTCGTGCCGATCACGTTCCTGGGTTGCGTCTACTACCCGTGGCAGACCCTGTCGGCGATCCCGTGGCTGAAGGTCCTGACGCTCGCCAACCCGCTCGTCTATGTCTCGGAGGGCCTGCGGGCGGCGATGACGCCGAGCATCCCGCACATGCCGGTCCCGGTCGTGCTCGCGGCGCTCGTCGCGATCACCGGCGGGCTCGGATGGCTGAGCACGCGCTCGTTCATCCGCCGCGTGACCGACTGACCGCGCCCGGGCGGCCGCCATGGCGCTCCACCCGAGTAATGTGCTATTCCTGATCGGCATAACGGGTTTCTGCCGGGAAGCACCGAATTCGACTCTGGAGGACACACGATGGCGTTGCAGCTTGGCGACACCGCACCTGATTTCGAGGCCGACACGACCGAGGGCCGCATCCGGTTCCACGAGTGGCTCGGCGACTCCTGGGGCGTCCTGTTCTCGCACCCCAAGGACTTCACGCCGGTCTGCACGACCGAGCTCGGCTACATGGCGAGCGCGAAGCCGGAGTTCGACCGTCGCGGCGTGAAGATCATCGGCCTCTCGATCGACGCCACCGACGATCACGAGCGCTGGGCGAAGGACATCGAGGAGACGCAGGGCACGGCTCCGAACTACCCGATCATCGGCGACCACGACTTCAACGTGGCCAAGCTCTACGGCATGCTGCCCGCCAGCGTCGATGGTGACGCGAAGGTGCGCACGCCGGCCGACAACCAGACCGTCCGCAACGTCTTCGTGGTCGGCCCGGACAAGAAGGTCAAGCTCATCCTCATCTACCCGATGACGACGGGCCGCAACTTCGACGAGGTGCTGCGCGTCATCGACTCGCTGCAGCTCACCGCCCGGCACAAGGTCGCGACGCCGGTCAACTGGCAGCAGGGCGAGAAGGTCATCATCGCGGGCTCGGTCTCCAACGACGAGGCCAAGGAGACCTACCCGGACGGCTGGGAGGAGCCCCGGCCCTACATCCGGATCGTGCCGCAGCCGCAGTAGGCGCGGCCCGCCGCCACGAGGTTCCGAGGGCCCGCTCCGGCGGGCCCTCGCTCGTCTCGGCCGCTACGGCTCGATGATCGCGAAGAACAGCTGGAAGTCGTCGAGCAGCGCGAGCACCTTGTGCAGCGGCGCGACATCGGGCGTCACCGTCACCTCGCCGGAGTCGGCCTCGTCCTCGAGGGTGGTCTCGCCGAGGATGAACCGGTCGAGCGCCCTGCGCGTCAGGGTGATCGTCGCGTCGGCGGCCGGCGCGGTGCGCCCGAGGACATGGCTGAGCGTCCCGTTGGAGAGCTGGAGCGCGACCTGCTCACCGGTGTCGGTGAACACCCAGTTGAGCACGATGTGCGCCGATCCCGCCTTCGCACCGTTGAGGCGCACGCCGAGGTAGTTGAAGAACAGGTCGAGGCTCATCGCGCGGATCGTGTCCGCGGACGCCGTGGACGGAAGCCTGATGTCCGGCGTGCCGTGCCGCAGCTCCTGCGCGCCCGTGAGGTAGAGGTTGCGCCAGGTGCCGGCCTCGGACTGGTAGCCGAGCTGCTCCAGCGCGTCCGCCTGCAGCTCGCGCGCAGCGATGTTGCCCGGCTCGGCGAAGACGACGTGGTTGACGACCTCCGCGACCCAGCGGTACTCGCCCTGCTCGTAGGCCGTGCGCGCCTTCTCCAGGACGGCGTCAGCGCCGCCCATGAACTCGAGGTACTTCTTCGCGCCGTCCTCCGGCGGCAGCGGGTGCAGCGTCGCCGGGTTGCCGTCGAACCACCCCAGGTACTTGACGTACGTCGCCTTGACGTTGTGGTTGAGCGTCCCGTAGTAGCCGCGCAGCGCCCAGTGGCGGTCCAGGACGTCCGGCAGCCGCACCATCTCGGCGATCTCCGCCGGGCCGTACCCGTGGTTGGCCAGGCGCAGCGTCTCGTCGTTGATGAAGCCGTAGGCGTCGCGGCCCTTGCCGAGCAGGTCGACGGCGCGGTCCGCGCCCCAGACCGGCCAGTGGTGCATGCCGTAGAGGACCTCGGTCTTCGCACCCCAGCGCTCGATCGTCTCTCCGAGATAGTGCGACCACGCGTGCGGATCGCGGATCTGGGCCCCGCGCAGCGTATAGGTGTTGTGCAGGGTGTGGCAGCAGTTCTCCGCGGCGGTCAGCGCGCCGAGCTCCTCGATGAACCAGTGCATCTCCGACGGCGCCTCGGTGTCCGGCGCCAGCATGAACTCGAACGTCAGGCCGTCGATGTCGAGCCTCTGGCCGGTCTCCGTCACGGTCTCCGTCGGCGCGATCAACGTGATGCTGCCCAGCGAGATCGCGCTGCCCAGGCCGAGCCCGACGTTGCCCTTCTCGTCGGACGGGAGCAGCGAGCCGTACTGGTACAGCGCACGGCGCGTCATGACGTTCCCGGCCATGATGTTCTCCGAGACGGCCGCCTCGAGGAAGCCCGCGGGAGCGATCACGCGCACCCTGCCGGCGGCCACGTCCTGCTCGGAGACGACACCCTTGACGCCGCCGTAGTGGTCGACGTGGCTGTGCGAGTAGAGGACGGCGACCACCGGCTTGCGGGGCCGGTGCTCGAAGTACAGCTCGAGCGCCGCCTTCGCGCACTCCGCGGAGATCAGCGGATCGAAGACGATGATGCCCGTGTCGCCCTCGACGATCGTCAGGTTCGAGATGTCCTGATTGCGGACCTGGTAGAGCCGGTCGACGACCTTGAAGAGCCCGCCCTTCGAGCACAGCTGCGACTGACGCCACAGGCTCGGGTTGACCGTGCGGGGCGCCGGCGCGTCGTCATCGATGAAGGCGAACCGGTCGGGATCCCACACGACGCGCCCATCCTCGGCGGTCAGCACCCCGCCGCTGAGCGGTGCGATCAGCCCGCGAGCCGCATCCTCGAAGTCCCTGCGGTCCTCGAAGGGCAGCAGCGCGAGCAGCTCGTCGTTGATCGCCCTGGTGAACTCTGTCGCGTCGCGGCGGTCGGTCATGCAGCCGAACATACCCAGCCCCGGCGACGCGCCCGGATGCGGGCGCCTGACCGCTCGACCGCCGCTCAGCCCGGGATGTTCCAGGCCGTCGCCGAGACGTCGACGACGGTCGAGCCGCCGTCGACCGGGACCTCCGCTCCGGTCACGTACGCCGCCTCGTCGGAGAGCAGGAACGCGACGACCGCCGCGACTTCCTCCGGCTCGGCCGGGCGGCGCAGCGGGACGTTCGCGTGGGTGAGCGCGTAGGCGCCCTCGCGATCGGTGCCGCGCAGCTCGGCGAGCCCGTCCATGTCCGCGTCGCCCATCGGCGTCCTGACCCATCCCGGGCAGACGGCGTTCGAGCGTACGCCCGCCGGCCCGTAGTCGGCGGCGATGGTCCTGCACAGCATCACCAGGCCGGCCTTCGAGGAGCAGTACGACGCCCAGCCCGGGCCGGCGCGCATCGCGTTGACGGAGGCGATGCCGACGATCGCCCCGCGACGCTCCTCGAGCAGCCCGAGCGCCGCACGCGCAACGAGGAACGCCCCCGTCAGATTGGTGCGGATCGTGCGATCCCACGCCTCCGGCGTGTCGTCGCCCGCCGGCGCCGAGTCGCCGATCCCCGCGCTCAGCACGAGCGCGTCGAGCCCGCCGAACGCCTCGCGCGCTGCCGCCGTCAGCGCGGCGGCGTGCTCGGGGTCGCCTGCGTCGCCGGGAACGACGACCGCATGACGGAGGTCGGCCGCGACCGCCTCCAGCGGCTCTGGGCGCCGGCCTGAGAGCACGACGCCGTAGCCGTCGGCCGTGAGCCTGCGGGCACACGCGGCGCCGATCCCGGTGCCCCCACCCGTGACGATCGCGGCGCGCATCCGGCGACCCTACGGCAGCTGGAGCAGGGACAGGCGCGCGCCGCAGCGGGCCGCGCCCTCGCGGATGCGGCAGGATGCGCGCGTGACCGCGTCGTGGATCAGGCGCCCGTACGCCG
Source organism: Solirubrobacteraceae bacterium (assembly GCA_017882425.1). GTDB lineage: Bacteria > Actinomycetota > Thermoleophilia > Solirubrobacterales > Solirubrobacteraceae > F1-60-MAGs163. Next base: position 5,893 of record JADGPM010000328.1, on the reverse strand, counting down.
GGCCTCTCCCGCCCGCGGGCCTCCGGATGGGCGGAGAGCATTTCCAGGACGACGAGGCCTTCGTCGCGACCGCCGCACGGGACGTCGCGCGGCTGGAGGCCCGCGCAGGGCTGTCGGCGGAGTCCTCGCTGCTCGACTGGGGCTGCGGTGCCGGGCGGCTCGCCGTCGGGGTGAAGGCGCGGCTCGGTGCGGTCCGCGAATACCACGGCGTCGATGTGCAACCCGCGCTGATCGAGTGGGACCGCGCGCATCTTGCCGACCCGGCGACGCACTTCACCCTCGTCGACGTCGCGAACGCCCGCTACAACCCCGGCGGCGAGCGCGCCGCGGTCATCCCCGCCACCGATCGCTCGGTCGACGTCTTCTACGCCTACTCGGTGTGGTCGCACCTGGATGCGGCGGACGCGGCGGCCTATCTGCGTGAGCTCGCGCGGGTGCTGGCCCCCTCGGGCGCGGCGATGCTCACCTGCTTCGTCGAGGACGACGTTCCGGCCTGGCAGGAGAACCCCGCGGGCTACGGGCCGCTCGCATGGGAGGGCGCGCTGCACTGCGCGCGGTTCGAGCGCCGCTTCTTCGAGTCGCTGATCGCCGCCGCCGGGCTCGCCGTCGTGCGCTTCGAGTACGGCGGCGAGACCGACGGGCAGTCGTTGTACGTGGTGCGCCGCAGTGCGGGGGCCGCGGCGTCCGCGGCGGCTACCCGGTGACGGGAGTCCGGCTCGCAGCCTGCGCGGGGTGGGGCTCGAGTGCGGGGTCGGGCGTCGCGCCCAGGCCGCGGGCGGCGCGCTCGGCGCCTTCTCGGTTGAGGCGGAAGCCGAGCGCCGTGAGGTAGACCCAGGCGGCGATCAGTGCGACGGCCAGGACGTAGAGCATGGTGGTTCCCTTCGATGGTGGGTCAGGTCATGGGTCGTGAGGGCGACGCGTGCTCCGTCGACCGCTGCGGCGAAGGCGCGCGCCCGCGCGGCCTCCGAGCGCCCGTGGACGGGGCCGGCGCCGCTGCTCAGCAGCCGGCCGGCGAGCGCCACGCCGCGCGCGGAGACGGGGCCGGGCTCGCCTATCCGGTCGGCGAGGTCCTCCAGCGCCGGGGCGCACTCGAGCACGGCACGGCGCGACACCGGTGCGCGCATCGCGCCGGTCGGCCCGGGCGCATACGCCACCGCGACCAGCGCGTGCAGCCCGGCGGCGATCCGGCGACGCTCGGTGCGCCCGATCAGCCGTTGCGCGCGCAGCGCGATGGCGAGCCCGGAGTCGGGCTCCTCTCCCGCGATCAGCGCCGCGTCGAGGTGGCGGGCGCGCAGACGGCTGAGCGCACGGTCTCGCGCGCGGGCACGCCGCACCGCGATGCCGGGGCTGTCGATCAGGAGCACCGTCTGCACGAGGGAGACCTTGCGTCGATGCTGGGCCGTCCGTCACCGGCGCGCAATCGGGTGCAGCATGTATCTGCGCCGGGTGGCGCCACCCATCTTGGTCAGGGCGCGACGAGCCCGCGGCGGATCGCGTAGCGGGTGAGGTCGACCCGGTCGCGCAGTCCGAGCTTCTCGAGGACGTTCGCCCGGTGACGGTCGACGGTCTTGCGGCTGATCACGAGCAGCTCGGCGATCTCCTCGCTCGTGTGGCCCTCGGCCACGAGCTTCACCACCTCCTGCTCGCGCGGTGTCAGCGGCTCCGCCTCGTCCTCGCCGCGGCGGGCACGCGCGATGTAGTCGCGCGCGAGCGCGGTGACGGCCCCGGCGTAGAGGAACGTCTCCCCGCGCATCGTGGCCCGGCATGCTTCGACGAGGTCGCGGTCGGCCGCCGTCTTGAGCACGTACCCGGACGCGCCGGCCTTCAGCGCCTCGAAGAAGAACTGCTCGTTCTCGTGCATCGAGAGCATCAGGACCCGGACCTCGGGCCGGCGCCGGGCGAGCTCCGTCGCGGCCTGCAGCCCGGTCATGCGCGGCATCGAGATGTCGAGCACGGCGAGATCGACGTCCCCGTGCAGCACGCGCTCCAGCGCCTCGGCGCCGTCGTCGGCTTCGGCGACGACGGCGAAGTCCGGCTCGATGTCGAGCAGACCGCGCAGCCCGCGGCGCACGACGGGGTGGTCGTCGGCGAGCAGCACGCGAGTGGCGGTCCCGCCGCTCATCGCGGCGGGTCCTCGCGCGCGAGCCGCAGACGGATCTCGGTGCCGCGGGGATCGCGGGCGAGCACGCGCACGTCGGCGCCGATGAGCAGGGCGCGCTCGCGCATGCCGCGCAGGCCGGTCCCCGGCGCAGCCGGGTCGGCCGGCGGGCCGATGCCGTCGTCGCGCACCGTCAGCTCGACGGCGTCCGGCCGCGTCTCGAGCACGACCTCCGCGCAGGAGGCCTGCGCATGGCGCAGGACGTTCGTCAGGGCCTCCTGCGCCACGCGATAGACGACGAGCTCCTCCTCGCCCGACAGCGTCACCTGTGGATCCAGGCGGTGCTCGACGGTGAGTCCGCCGTCGCGGGCGACGGATCCCGCGAGCGCGACGAGAGCACTCTGCAGGCCGAGCTCGTCGAGGGCCTCGGGGCGCAGTCCGCGGGCGATCGCGCGCACCTCGCCGGCCGCGTGCCGCGCGGCCTCGCGCAGCACCTCGAGCTGGTCGCGCAGCTCGGCCGGCGCCGTGCGGCTCAGGGTCTCGATCTCCAGCATCATCGCCGTCAGCGACTGGCCGATCTCGTCATGCAGTTCGCGAGCGATCCGTCGGCGCTCCTCCTCCTGCGCGGCGACCGCCCGCCGTGCGCTGCTGCGGCGCTCGCACTCGAGGCGCCCGAGCATGTCGTTGAACGCCTCGGCGAGCGCGCTGACCTGAGGGTCGGCGCCGCCCTCGAGCTCGATCCGGCGCCCCGGGGAGAGCGGGTCGACGCGCTCCATCGCGCGCGTCAGGTGCTCGAGCGGCGCGAGCGTGCGCCGCAGCAGCAGGAAGAACCCCACGAGCATCGCGACGGCGCCGAGCCCCAGGACGACCAGCTCGTGGGGCTTCGTGGGCACCGACACGTGGATCGGCGCCAGCACGAGCGCCGCAAGCGCGACGAGGACGACCGCCGTGTACGCCGCGAACAGCCGCCAGAACAGCGGGACCTTCCGCAGCCGCGGCGGCTCCCCGGCACGCCCCGGGGGCGCCGGCCGGGCTCCTGCCCGCGTGATCGACGCGCCGGACACGCTGCGATGGTGACAGAGCGCCGCCGCGCCCGCCGCTGCTCAGCGGCTGATCAGGTCCGCGGCGGCGATCAGCAGCCATGCCAGGCTCGTCGCATACAGCAGCCGCTCGGCGAGCCCGAAGACCTGCCGCAGCCCCACGATGATGCGCGTGAGCAGCGTGGCGATCGCCGTCGCGGCGACGGCGACGCCGAGCGGGTGCAGGATCGCGGGGTCGCCGGTCCAGCGAATGTTCGAGGCGCCGAACGCGATCGCCGTGAACGCCACGCCGGCCAGGAGCCAGTGGATGCGCCCCTCGCGCGTGAACGGCGGCGGGTCACGGTCGGTCATGAACCCCGCGATCGCGATCCGCCCCGCGCCGTAGATCCACAGCCAGAACAGTCCGGTCGCGTCCGTCCGGCGACCGAGCCCGATGGCCAGCAGCACCGCTCCCGCGCCCAGCGCCACGACCATGACGCGGTAGTTGCGATGCCACGGCGTCGTCCCGTAGTCGCTCACGGCGTCCCGCACCGCGCTGAGCCCGGTGGGTGCCATGTGCAGGCGCACGAGCAGTCCGATGGCCAGGAGGAAGCAGGCGGCGTCCGAGACACCGGTGATCATCGGGCGTGCAGGCTACCGGCGCCGCGGTCGGAACCCGCAGGCATGACCGTGTGCGCGGCGAGCGAAACGCGCGCCCCGGCGGTAGGTTGACGCGATGTCACAGCAGGGTGAGCCCAGGATCCTGATCGTCGGCGCGGGCTTCGGCGGGATCGGCGCGGCGATCGAGCTCCAGCGCCACGGGTTTCGCGACATCACGATCCTCGATGCGGCGAGCGACCTGGGCGGCACGTGGTTCCACAACAGCTATCCCGGCGCGGCCTGCGATGTCCCGAGCCATCTGTACTCGTACTCGTTCGCCACGCGGCGCGACTGGTTGCGGTTGTGCTCGACCCAGCGCGAGATCCTCGACTACCTGCACGCCGTCGCACACGACTACGGCGTCGATCGCCTGGTCGTCCCGGACAGCATGGTCACCTCGTGTCGCTGGGACGACGCCGGCCGCCGCTGGAGCGTCGAGACGCAGGCGGGGGACACGCACGAGGCCGACGCGATCGTGCTGGCGACCGGACAGCTGCACCAGCCCGCCCACCCGCGCGTCCCCGGGATCGAGCGCTTCGCCGGCCACAGCTTCCACTCCGCCGAATGGGATCACGACTACGACCTGCGCGGCAGGCGCGTCGCCGTCATCGGGACGGGTGCGAGCGCCGTCCAGTTCGTCCCGGAGATCGCCGAGCAGGCCGGACGGCTGGTCGTCTTCCAGCGCACGGGCAACTGGTTCATGCCGCGGCGCAACCGCGCCTACCCGCGTCCGGTCCTGGCGGCGATCCGGCGCGTCCCCGGCGTCCAGGCGTTCCGCCGGCGGTTCATGTTCCAGTACGGCGAGTCGCTGACCTCGATGATCCGCCACCCCGCGACGCTCGGGCGGCTGGGCGCCGCGCGGTCGGCGGCGTTCATGCGCTGGCAGGTCAGGGATCCCGAGCTGCGCCGGCGCATCTGGCCGGACTACACCTTCGGCTGCAAGCGCATCCTGTTCAGCTCGGCGTTCCTGCCCGCGCTCCAGCGGCCGAACGTGGACCTCGTCGCGGACGCGATCACCGAGATCACGCCGACGGGCATCGTCACCGCGGGCGGCGTCGAGCACGAGGTCGACTGCATCATCTACGGGACCGGCTTCCGCACGAACGACTTCATGTTCCCGATGGAGATCTCGGGGGTGGGGGGGCGCAGCCTGCGCGACGTCTGGGCCGCGGGGCCCCACGCCCACCTGGGTATCACGGTGCCGGGCTTCCCGTCGATGTTCGTCATGTACGGGCCGAACACGAACACCTCCGGCGGCTCGATCATCGTCTACCTCGAGGCCCAGGCCGCATACCTGCGCCAGGCGCTGCAGCTCGTGCGCGACCGTGGCGCCGCGGCGATCGACGTGCGCGCCGAGGTGGAGGCGCAGAGCGACCGCGAGACGCAGGCGCGCTTCGCGGGGACGGCGTGGACGCGCTGCGACTCCTGGTACCGCACGCAGGACGGCAGGATCGTGGCCAACTGGCCCGGCTACATGCGCGAGTACGTCGCGCGCACCGCGACGCTCGAGCCCGCGGAGTTCGAGCTGATCCCCTCCGCGGCGCGCGAGCCGCAGCCCGCCTGAGCAGGGGCGCGTCGGCCCTCCGCCGTCGGAACGCCGGAACCGGATCTCTGATATAGTTGTGTATGCAACCATTTGACGAGGATTCCCCGATGAGCATCGATCCAGCGACCACACTCGGCAGCATCCGTCTCACCGTCGGCGACCTCGACGGCATGCAGGACTACTACGAGCGCGCGATCGGCCTGCGGACGCTCGAGCGCGACGGCGACGTCGTGCGCCTCGGAGCTCGTGCGGGCACACCGCTCGTGGAGCTCGTCGGCGATCGGCAGGCCCCGGTGCGCCCGCCGCGCACCACGGGCCTCTTCCACCTGGCACTGCTCGTCCCGAGCCGCGCGGAGCTCGCACGCACCGTGCGCCGCGTCGTCGACGCCGGGCAGCGCTTCAGCGGCGGGTCCGACCACCTCGTCAGCGAGGCGATGTATCTGGGCGACCCCGAGGGCAACGGGATCGAGCTCTACCGCGACCGCCCGCGCGCCGAGTGGACCCACGAGGGCGAGGACGTCGCGATGGCGACGATCGCGCTGGATCTCGACGCCGTCATGGCCGAGCTGC
>JADGPM010000327.1 GCA_017882425.1 Solirubrobacteraceae bacterium | reverse complement strand
CTGAACGTCACCACCGCGGGCGCGGTCACGCCGTACCCGCTCGCCGGCATGGCGCAGCCGCAGTTCATCGCCGCGGGGCCGGGCGGCCAGGTTGCCTTCACCCTGCCGATCAACAGCCCGCAGCAGATCGCGCTTCTGTCTCCCGGTGGGACGCCGAAGACGCTGGACCGCCCGATTCCCGCCGACCCGTTCGGCGTGACCTTCGGCGCCGACGGTGCGTTCTGGGTCGCGATGTTCGCCGGCAACCGGCTCGATCGGGTGACGTCCGACGGCCAGCTCACGTCACTCACCGGGTTCCCGCCGCTCTCCGACCCCGCGGACCCGATGCACACACCGGTTCCCGGCGGGCCGCGGCAGATCATGGCCGGCCCAGGCGACACGCTGTGGGCCACGCTCGACACGCCGGGCACCCCCGCGGCGTCGAAGATCGCCCGCATCACCGGGGTCGACCCACCGCCGGCGGCGTCGCCCGGTGGGGACGGCACGCAGCCGGCGCCGACGCCGGAGCCCGTCGCCGACACGACGCCGCCCGCCGTCAGCGGCGCCGCACTCTCGCACACCAGCGTGCCGGCGGGGACGGCGAAGCTCAGCCTGCGCTTCGGGCTCTCCGAGCCGGGCACGGCGACGGTCGCACTGACCCGCCGCGCGGGCGGACGCCGGCTCGGGAAGGCCTGCGTCGCGCCGCGGCGGACCCTGCGCCGGGCACGCACCTGCACGCGCGTGATCGCCGTGCGGACGATCACCCGCCTCGTGGTCGCCGGGGGCAACGCGATCGTGATGAGCACGCGCGGACTGCCCGCCGGCAGCTACCGCGTGACGCTGACCGTCACGGACGCCGCCGGGAATCGCGCCGCCGCGATCGCCCGCAGCTTGACGATCACGCCGCGCCCGAAGCGCCACTGAGCGCGGCGGGGCACGGGGACGTGCGAAACCCGGCGCAGCGCCGCGGGTACGTTCCTGGGATGCCCGCGGCCACCCGTCCACCATTCGCGCGTCAGGGGCCGCGGCGCGCCGTGGTGATCGGCGCGGGCTCGTTCGGCACCGCCACAGCCGTCCTGCTGACGCGCGGCGGCCTGCGCACGACGCTGCAGACGCGCACGCCAGAGCAGGCCGAGCGCCTGCAGGCGGCGCGCGAGAACGTCGAGTACCTGCCGGGGGTCGAGCTGCCGGCGGATCTGCGCATCGACTCCGCCACCGCAGGCCTGGAGCGCTTCGACCTGATCTTCCTCGCGGTGCCATCGCGCGGCCTGCACGACGTGATCGCCGACCTCGAGCGCCGCGGCCTGCAGCGCCGCGCCGCGGTCGTCTCGCTCGCCAAGGGCCTCGTCCCGCCGGACGGGCGCCCGCCCTCCAAGCTGCTGGGCGACCTCGTCGGCGAGGCGCGCGTGGCGGTGGTCGCGGGCCCCGCGCATGCGCAGGAGATGGTCAATGCCGGCGCCGGCCTCGTCGTGGCCTCCAGCGACGAGGAGCTCGCGGCCCTCGTCGCGCGCCTCTTCACGCGCGGCGGGGTGATCTGCGAGCGCTCGAACGACCCGGTCGGCGTGGAGCTCGCCGGCGCCGCCAAGAACGCCGCCGCGCTCGCCTCGGGCGCCACGGGGGCGCAGGGCCTGAACGCCGCGGGGGCCGCCGCCGGGCACATCTTCCAGGAGGTCTGGCGCTTCGCCGAGGCGCAGGGCGCGCGGCCGGAGTCGATGATCGGCCTGGCGGGGACCGGCGACCTCGTCGCGACCGCGCTCGCCGCCGGCAGCCGCAACCGCCGCGCCGGCGAGCTGCTCGCCGCGGGGATGCCCGCTGCCGAGATCCCGGCCGCGATCGGCCAGGCGGTCGAGTCGCTGGAGTCCGTCCCGATGCTCGCGCGCGCACTCGAGCGCGCCGGCGTCGAGGCGCCGGTGACGAGCGGGCTCGCGCGCCTGATCTCCGGCGAGCTGCCGCTGGACCAGTGGGTCGCGCTCGTGCGCACGACCGTCCCGCCGCCGGCGCGCTGGCGCCGGCACGTGCGGCGCGGCTTCTGGCGCCGGCTGTGGGCGCGCCTGACGTTCGCCCGCCGGCGCGGCGAGCTCACGGCGTAGCGGGCGTCCGCCCGGCCCCTGGACGCCGCACCGCTGTTTCGCCCTTGGGAGCGATGGGTATACGCGCGCCGCCGGCCACACGGGCCGCCTGGTGTGTTCCAAGGGAGTGAGCAGCATGCGCCGAATCGGTTGGCCGGCCACGACGATCGCGGTCCTCGTCGTGGTGATCATCGCTACGGGTGTCGGGGTGGTGGTCGCCGGCAGCAGCTCGAGCGACGAACTCGCGCTGGCGCCCACACGCCAGCCGGCCGGCAGGAGCATCGACTCGAAGGTCAACGCTCTGCTGCGCAGGATGACGCTCGACGAGAAGCTCCAGCAGCTCACGCTGCTCTCCGACGGCGGCATCAACGACTCCGAGGCGGCCAAGCCGGTCGGCGGGGTCTTCAGCCTCACCGACCCCGAGAAGATCAACCACTACCAGCACGTCGCAGTCGAGCAGTCGCGGCTGCACATCCCGATCCTGTTCGCCTACGACACGATCCACGGCTACCGGACGATCTTCCCGATCCCGCTCGGCACGGCGAGCAGCTTCGACCCGGGCGTCGCCGCTGACGATCACCGCATCGGCGCGATGGAGACCGCGGCGACCGGCATCAAGCAGATCTACAGCCCGATGGTCGACGTCTCGCACGAGCCGCGCTGGGGGCGGATCTCCGAGGGCGCCGGCGAGGATCCCTATCTCGGCTCGGTGATGGCCGCCGCGCGCGTGAAGGCCGCGCAGGGCGACGACTACAGCGCGCCGGACAAGGTCGTGACGAGCGTCAAGCACTACGCGGCCTACGGCCAGCCCGAGGGCGGTCGCGACTACAACACGACCGACATGTCGGAGGCGCGGCTGCGCAACATCTACCTGCCGCCGTTCAAGGCGGCGATCGACGCGGGCGCCGGCACGGTGATGTGCTCGTTCAACGCCATCAACGGCGTGCCGGGCTGTGCCGACTCCCACACGGAGAACGACATCCTCAAGGGTGAGTGGGGCTTCGACGGCTTCATCGAGAGCGATTACACAGCCCTCGCCGAGACGCGCGCCTGCCCGCCCGTGAACCCCGACAGCGGCTCGTGCGGGCACGGCACCGCGGCCGACGGGCCGTCGGCCGCGGCCAACGCGCTGAACGCCGGCACCGACATGGAGATGGTGTCGACCTTCTACCGCGACTACGGCAAGCAGCTCGTCGCCAACGGCTCGGTGCCGATGGCGCGGATCGACGACGCCGTGCGCCGGATCCTGACCGTGAAGTTCCGCGCCGGCCTGTTCGACCACCCGTACGTCGACCCGTCGAAGGCCGCTGACGTCCAGCTGCTCCCGGCGAGCCGTGCCACTGAACGCAAGGACGCCGCGCGCTCGATGGTGCTGCTGAAGAACGACAACGGGACGCTTCCGATCGACCCGTCCAAGTCGGTCGCGCTGATCGGGCCGCTGGGCGACGACCAGCACGACATGCTGGGCCCGTGGTGGGGCCAGGGCCGCGACGCGGACGCGGTGAGCCTGCTGACCGGGCTCAAGGCGCAGGACCCCCACACGACCTTCACCGCAGGCTGCAAGATGATCGACAACGACCTCTACGACCCGGCGAACGAGTGCCCGACAGTGGACACAGCCGCCGTCAAGGCCGCGGCCGCGAGCGCCGACCAGGTCGTGCTCGCGCTCGGCGAGACGCGCGGGCAGAGCGGCGAGGCCGAGGCGCGCAGCGACATCCAGCTGCCGGGCCGCCAGCAGGACATCATCGACGCGGTCAAGG
>JADGPM010000075.1 GCA_017882425.1 Solirubrobacteraceae bacterium | reverse complement strand
TTGAAGCGCGACAGTGCGCCACGCGCCGCCTCGCGCAGGAACTCCTGCTCGTCGGACAGGTTCAGGTTCATGCCGCGGCCCCTTCCTTCTCCTTGGCACGCAGCTCGCTGAACGGGATGCCCTTGTCAAGGCGCGGCTCGGGGGGCAGCCCGAGCACGCGCTCGCCGATCGTGTTGCGCAGGATCTCCTCGGTCCCGCCGGCGGACTTCAGCCCGGGCAGGAAGGAGATCATGTAGGCGAACTCGCCGTCCTCGGCGAGTGCCTCGGGCCCGATGATGTCGGCGACGAGGTCGCCGGCCTTCACGGCGCAGTTGACCATCGTCACCTTCGCCAGGCCGAACTCCGGCCCCGGGATCTGGCCACCCTGCAGCGCGCTGATCGAGCGGTAGCCCGTCCAGCGGATCGCCTCGAGCTCGGCGCTGAGCTCCCCGAGGTCGTGGCGCACGCCGGAGTCGCGGCGCGCCGCCGGGTCGCCGGCGACCGCCTGGGCGAAGCGGTCCGAGCGGTAGCCGCCGCCCATGCCGATCGTCAGGCGCTCGAACATCAGCGTCGTCAGGCCCACGCCCCAGCCGCCGTCGACCGGCCCGACGACCGAGCCCGAGTCGATCGTGACGTCGTCGAAGAAGACCTCGTTGAACTCGGCCTCGCCGGAGATCTGGCGCAGCCCGCGCACGGTGACACCGGCGGCGTCCATCGGCACGATGAACATCGTCATGCCCTTGTGCTTGGGCACGTCGGCGTTGGTGCGCGCGAGGATCAGGCCGTAGGCGGCGAACTGCGCGTTCGTCGTCCAGACCTTCTGCCCGTTGAGCGTCCAGCTGCCGTCGTCGTTCCTCCGGGCGCGCGTCTGCACGGCGGCCAGGTCCGAACCCGCGGCGGGCTCGGAGAACAGCTGACACCAGACCTCGTCACCGTGGAGCATCGCGCCGAGGAAGCGCCCCTTCTGCTCGTCGGTGCCGTGCGCGATGATCGTCGGCCCGAGCATGCCCACGCCGATGACGTCGAGGATGCCCGGCACGCCGGCGCGCCGCATCTCCTGGCTGATGATGACGTTCTCGATCGGCCCGACGCCCTGGCCCCCGTACTCCTTCGGCCAGGTCGCTCCCGCGAGCCCGGCCTCGGCGAGACGGCCCTGCCAGGCGCGGCGCGCGGCGAGGATCTCGTCGGGGTCGGTCGGGGCGCCTTCGCCCTCGATGATCGGCGCCTCGGACTTGTGCTCCTCGAGCCAGGACCGGACCTGCGCCCGGTACTGCGCCTGCTCGGGGGTGTCGTTCAGATCCACCCTTGCTCCTTTGACTGACTGATCGGTCGGTCGTGCGGTGCGGATCATACGGACGGGGCGGGGCCGGGCCGCGCTCGCGACCCCGCCCCATGTCCCGCGATGCTCCGGTCGTCAGGAGACGACCTTGACCTGTGGGGTGAACGACCCGTCGAAGAAGCTCCCCGTCGCGTAGACGACGGTGGTGCTGCCGGCGGCGAACGACAGGCTCGTGGGGGGAGCGCCACGATGCTGTTGTCCGCGTCGGCCACCACGCTGATCGGGTAGCTCCCGGCCGGGACGACCGCGGTCGCCGAGGACCCGTTGGAGAGCGCGTTGATCAGCGTCGAACCGCCCGCGAGCACATCGACGGCGGGGGCGTCGGCGAGGTGGCGCACGATGACACGGGCCTTGCCCGCGCCCGGGCTGGTGGCGTCGTTCGTGAAGATCCCGAGGCGCGGCTGCGGCCTGCCGGCCGGGTTCGACAGTCGCCCGGAGTCGGTGAGGTAGGCGACGGCGCTGACGTTCTCGCCGGGGCCGATGTGCGTCCAGCGCGTCAGGGTCACGGACGCCTCCTTGACGCGAACCTGGATGCGGTAGATCCCGGGCCTGACGGTGATCGGGTCGGTCGCCGTCGGGAACGGGACGTCGTCGAAGACCTGGACGCCGTCGAACAGGCGGTAGGCGCGGATCTGCGCGGGCAGCGAGCGCGAGGCGCCGAGCGAATCGCCCGGGATCCCGTGGACGAGGGACAGCTTCGCGGGCCGCGGCGCCGGGAAGCCGTGGTCGTGGGCCTGGGCGGCGGGTGCGAGGACGAGTGCCGCCAGTGCGGTGAGCACGGCGAGCAGGGACAGCAGCTTGCGCATGGGACTCCTCTGTTCCGGGCGGGCCGGAGCCCGCGGTGAACCTCTGATGGGGGCGACTACGGGCGGCCCGGGAGCGCGGTTGCCCGCGCGTCACAAGTGGTCACCGAGACGCTCACGGGCTGGGCGCTGCCGCCGACGCCCTCACGCACGTCGGCCCCTTCCTGGGGCGATGTCCCCCTAGTCGTCCGGCGGCTGCTGCCACAGAGCCCCGAGGATGCCGATCGACAGCAGCGCGAGGATCAGGATCGAGACGACGGACAGGATCGTGAAGCCGCGGTCGATCGCGGCGTAGATCGTGAGCACGCCGAAGCTCACGAGGAAGACGCTGACGACGGCGAGGATCCCCTTGCGCACCCCTCAGCCCTCGAACGCGCCGAGCACGGCGAGGCCCGCGACGAGCGCCGGCCAGGCGAGCGCCCAGATCCACGAACGCACGGCCACGAAGCCGGAGAAGAACGGGATCAGGACCATGCTCAGCACGCGCGCGCCGCGGAAGCGCACGAGGTGGACGAGCACCATCGCGCTGACGGCGCCGACGGCCGCGAGCGCGCCGGCCGGAACGTCGCCGAGCGCTGCGCCGACGCCGACGCCGACCGCGCCTCCGGCGAGCACGACGACGAGGAACAGCGGCACGCCGAGGCGATCCTCCTCGGTCGCACCGAAGACCCAGGCGAACAGCGCGCAGGCCAGCAGCGCAAGTGCCGTCCAGCCGGCGCCGCGCACGAGCTCGACACACGCGCCCGCGAGCGCCGCCGCCGCGAGCCCCAGCGTGACCGCGGGGATGCGGACGCGCTCGATGTCGTCGGTCAGGGGGATCACGGGGCGCCTGAGGCTAGCCCGTGGGCGACTGTGCGTGCGTCCGGTGATCGGCTGTGCCGATCGATCTCCGATGTGCTCGCGCACATCGGACCCCTTCAGGGGGACGTCACCGGGCCGATCGATCTCCGATGTGCTCGCGCACATCGGACCCTTTCAGGGGGACGTCACCGGGCCGATCGATCTCCGATGTGCTCGCGCACATCGGACCCTTTCAGGGGGACGTCACCCTTGCGTGCAGCGGGCCCACGCCGGGGCGCTCCTGCGGCACGTGCTGGTCCGCGTGGTAGCTCGAGCGCACGAGCGGGCCGGCGGCGATGTGGTCGAAGCCGAGGTCGTAGGCGGCCGTCTCGAGCGCCTTGAACTCGTCGGGGTGCCAGTAGCGGACGATCGGCAGGTGGCGCTCGGTCGGCCGCAGGTACTGGCCGACGGTCAGCACCTGCACGCCCGCGGCGCGCAGGTCCTCGAAGGCGGCGACCATCTCGTCGTGCGTCTCACCGAGGCCGACCATCAGGCCGGACTTCGTGACCACCTGGCCCTCGCCCATCCCCTTCGCGTTGCGCAGGACGCGCAGCGAGCGCTCCCAGCGCGATCCGCGCCGCGCGATCGGGTAGAGCCGCGGGACCACCTCGACGTTGTGGTTGAAGACGTCGGGGCGCTCGGCGAGGACCTTCGCCAGGGGCATCTCCTGCCCGCGGAAGTCGGGCGTCAGCACCTCCACCTTGCAGTCGGGAGCCTGGCGGCGGCACTGGCGGATCGTCGCCGCCCAGATGCCCGCGCCGTAGTCGGGCAGGTCGTCGCGGTCGACGCTCGTGATCACCGCGTGGCGCAGGCCCATCTTCGCGATCGACCGCGCGACGCGGGCGGGCTCGAGCGGGTCATTCCACGTCGGCTTGCCGGTGGACACGTTGCAGAACCCGCAGCGCCGGGTGCACGTGTCGCCGAGGATCATGAACGTCGCGGTGCCGCGCTCCCAGCACTCGCCGACGTTCGGGCACGCGGCCTCCTGGCAGACCGTGTGGAGGTTCTCCTCCTTGATCATGTCCGAGAGCTCGCGGTACTTCGCCCCACCAGGGGCCGGCACCTTGAACCACGGCGGCTTGCGCGCGCGGATCGGCTGCACGTCGCTGCCGAGCACGGTCAGGACGTCCATGCCGCCCGGGTTGGCCCGGGAACGCGTCCTGTGCTGGCGGTCTGCGGCCTCGGTGGTCACGTCAATCAGGCTATCGCCACGGCGTCTGCGCTCAGGATCGCCTGCAGGCGGGTCGGCGTGATGAGGCGCTGGCGCGTGCCGCGACCGCTCGCGACCGCGTGGGCCACGCGCCGGCGCATGCACGGCAGCAGGCCGTCGCGGCCGGTCTCCGCGGCGAGCGAGGTCATCGGGGCGCTCAGCCCGCACGGGACGATCCAGGTCCACGGCTCGAGATCCATGTCGACGTTCAGCGCGAAGCCGTGGGTCGTCACGCCGCGCCGCACGTGGACGCCGATCGAGCCGATCTTGCGCTCCTGGACCCAGACCCCGGTGAAGTCGCTGCCCTCGTCGGCGCGCGAGCGTGCCGCGAGGCCCTCCTCGGCGAGGGCGGCGATCAGCGCGTGCTCGAGACCGCGCACGTGTGCGACGACGTCGGTCGTGCGGACGATCGGGTAGCCGACGAGCTGCCCGGGGGCGTGGTAGGTGACGCGACCGCCGCGGTCGACGTCCACGACCTCGATCCCGCGCTCCGCGTACCAGGGCTCGCCGAACGGCAGCTCGTCCTCGCCGCTGCGGCGTCCGCGCGTGTAGACCGGCTCGTGCTCGAGCAGCAGGAGCGTGTCCGGCACGAGGTCGCGCTCGCGCGCGTCCCGCACGCGCTCCTGGAGCGTCAGGGCATCGCGGTACGGCAGGCGGCCGAGCTGGCACACCCAGAGCTCCGGTCGATGGCCGTCGGCGCGCGGCACGGGTCTCAGGGTAGTCGACGGGATGCGGCGCCCGAACCGTGCGCCGGCGCTCTACGCTGGTCGCGTGGAGGCCCACGAGGATCGGTTCGTGTGGGCGCGCCGTCTGCGGTGGCGTCTGCGCGGCGCGTGGCAGGCCCCGGCGTTCGTCCTCTTCACGCTGCTCGACGCGGCGGTCCTGCAGGCCTGGCCGTTCGCCGGCGACCGCGGGCCGGGGATCGTCGCGACGTTCATCCTGGCCGGGTTCCTGAACCTCGTGGCCGTCGCGGTCGTCGGTCCGCTCACGGGCCTCTGGCTGCGCCGGCGCCGTGCCGACGTGCCCGCGTTCGCCGCGCGTGATCGCGGCGGCGTCCTCGCGCTCGCCGGGGTCTGCGGCCTGCTCGTGGCCGGTGGCCTGGCCCACCGCTCCGCGGTGCACGGCGAGTCGCGCGAGCTCGGCGTCCAGGTGGCTGCGGCGCGCGCGTACTTCCACCTCCAGGCGCCGTCCGCCTACCGGCGGAACCTCACGCGCCTGACCACGTGGAAGGCCGGCCCGCACCTCTACCGCACGTGCCTGCCGGGCCCTGATCCGGCGCGGGACCTGTGCGTCTACGTCACGACCGACCAGTCGCCTGCGGGGGTCACGCGTGATCGCAGCCAGGAGCCCAACGCCGTCGTCGCAGGCCCGGGCGAAACCGTGCTGCGCATCCGCTGAGCTCGGGTAGGATCGGCGCGATGGCACGCGACCCCCAGGCGATCAAGCAGGCGATCCTCGACGGCGTGCGCGAGCACGGGCTCGTGGCCGGCGGCGAGGAGGTGCTCGTCGCGACGGTCGGCGCGGCCATCACCTCGGCCTCGTACACGGGCGACGTCCGCATGGAGACCGCCGAGACGCCGCTGTCGCTCGTCAACGAGACCGCCACCTCCGGGCTGTCCTCGCACGGCCAGGGCGAGAAGCTCGTCGCGGCCGGCCACACGGAGGGCACGTACGTCATCGCCGTGACGCAGTCGAGCCTCTACGTCTTCACGACCGAGGGTCGTCAGCTGGATCGCGTCGACGCGCGCTCCGGCGGTTGGTCGCAGGAGCCGCTCGGCCAGACGTTCGCCGCCTGGCAGTCGTTCGGCGCCGCTGAGCACGAGCACCCCGGGATCCTCGAGCTCGGCGAGCGCAGCTTCCTCGTCGATCCGGGCGAGGGCGAGAGCGCCGAGGCGGTCGCCGCCGCCGTGCAGGCCGCGCGGGCGTAGCCTGCGCGCATGGCCTATGAGACGCTGCTGTACACGGTCGACGGCGCGGTCGCGACGATCACGCTGAACCGCCCGGCGTCGCTGAACACGATCGTCCCGCCGATGCCCGACGAGGTCCAGGCTGCGGTGCACGCCGCGGTCGCCGACGCCGCGGTCAAGGTGATCGTGGTGCGCGGGGCGGGGCGCTCGTTCTGCGCCGGGTACGACTTCTCCGGCGGCTTCCACCATTGGGACGAGGCGATCACCACGGATGGCGCATGGGATCCGGGCAAGGACTTCGTCATGGCGACCGCCCCGAGCGAGTCGCCCACGCAGAAGTTCATGAGCGTGTGGCGCTCGCCGAAGCCCGTGATCGCGCAGGTGCATGGCTGGTGCGTCGGCGGCGGCAGCGACTTCGCGCTCTGCGCCGACCTCGTGATCGCCAGCGAGGACGCACGGATCGGGACGCCGTACGCACGCATGTGGGGCGCCTACCTGTCAGGCATGTGGCTCTACCGGCTCGGGCTGACGCGCGCGAAGGAGTACGCGCTCACGGGACGCCCGCTGTCCGGCGCGCAGGCGGCCGAGATCGGCCTGATCAATCGTGCGGTGCCGTTCGCCGACCTCGAGGCGACGGTGCGCGAGGAGGCGGCGCGGCTCGCGCAGATCCCGCTCTCGCAGCTCGCGGCGATGAAGCTCGTCGTCAACCAGGCCTACGAGAACATGGGCCTCGCCTCGACACAGACGCTCGGGCCGATCCTCGACGGCCTGATGCGCAACACGCCCGACGCGCGGCGGTTCATCGGCATCGCCGAGGACGAGGGCGTCGGCGCGGTCGTCGCCGAGCGCGACGGCCCGTTCGGGGACTACAGCCAGGCGCCGGCCGGCGAGCAGCCGGACCCGCGCAACGTCATCGAGCCGTGAGCTCGGCGTCGCGCTCTGGCTGCGCCGCCCGCGCGGGAAGGAGCGCGAGCATCGCACGCGTCGCGCCGGCCAGCTCGATCAGTGCGTCCCGTGAGACGCGGCTGATGCCGGCGGCGTTGACGAACCCGTGGATGAGGCCCGGGAAGCGGCGCAGCACGACGGGGGTGCCGGCGGCGCGCAGCGCCGCGGCGTAGTCCTCGCCCTCGTCGCGCAGCGGGTCGAACCCGGCCGTGATGACGAGCGCCGGCGGCAGACCGGACAGGTCGTCGGCCAGCAGCGGGGACATGCGCGGGTCGGTGAGGTCGTGTGCTGCGACGTAGTGCGCGGTGAACCAGTCCATCTGCGCGCGTGTCAGGAAGAAGCCCTCGGCGAACAGGCCGGTCGAGGGGCGCGGCGTGCTCGCGTCGGTCGCCGGGTAGATGAGCAGCTGCAGCGCCGGGCCGGGCCCGCCGTCGCGGGCCGCGAGCTGGCAGGCGACGGCCGAGATGTTGCCGCCCGCGCTGTCACCGCCTACCGCGACGCGCGCCGGGTCGGCGCCGAGCGCGCCGGCGTGCTCGATCGCCCAGCGCAGGCTCGCGCGCCCGTCCTCGACGGCGGCCGGGAACGGGTGCTCGGGCGCGAGGCGGTAGTCGACGGACAGGACGTTGACGCCCGCGTGCACGCAGAGCATGCGGCACACGCCGTCGTGCGAGTCCAGGTCGCCGATGACGAAGCCGCCGCCGTGGTAGTAGACGAGCAGCGGGTGCGGCCCGCCCGGCTCATCGGAGGAGTACAGGCGCGCCGGCAGCGGACCGACGCCGCCGTCGACGGTGAGGTCGCGCACGGCGCCCACGGGCACGGGCCGGCCGGCGACGAGGAGCGCCTGGCGGCGCGTCTGCGCCCGCGCCTCGGCGGGGCTGAGCGTCTCCATCGGCGGGTCGCCGCGGCGCTCGAGCAGCGCCAGCGTCATCTGGATCTCCGGCTCGAGCGTCTGCCCGTCGAGCCGCACCGTGGGCTTGCGCGAGAGGCGCACCTGCGCGCGCGGCGACAGGCCGGCGAGCGCGCGGGCGGCCCTGCGCTCGGCGCGCTCGCGGCTGGTCAGGCGTTCGGAGCGCGGCATCAGAGCGCGAGCGCGAGCGGGGCTTCGAGGATCTGGCGGATGCGCGCGAGGAACTCGGCGGCCTCGGCGCCGTAGAGGATGCGGTGATCGCAGGCGAGCTCGACGTCCATCTGATCGGCGATCACGACGGCATTCTCGCGCACGACCGGGCGCGGTTCCAGTGCGCCGACCGCGAGGATCGCCGCCTGTGGCGGGTTGATGACCGCCTCGAAGGAACGCACGCCGAACATCCCGAGGTTGCTGACCGTGAACGTGCCGCCGGAGAGCTCGGGCGGCGTGATCTCCCCGGAGCGCACGCGCTCTGCCAGCGCGCGCGTCTCGCTCGCGATCTGCGCCAGGCCCTTGCGATCGGCGTCGAAGACGGTCGGCACGACGAGCGTGCCGTCGGCGGCGACGGCCACGCCCACGTTGACGCGGCTGTAGTGCTCGAAGCGCGCGTCCTTGTAGGCGCCGTTGGCCTTGGGGTGCTCGGCGAGCGCGATCGCGCAGGCCTTGACGACGAGGTCGTTGAAGGAGGGGACGACCGGCGCACCGGAGGCCTTCAGCCCGGCGCGCAGTGCGACGCACGCGCTCATGTCGATCGTCGCGCGCAGCGTGAACGTCGGCACGGTCGCGCGCGACTCGGCCATGCGCCGCGCGATCAGCGACTGCGTGCGGGTCAGCTCGGTCGTGGCGACCTCGCCCTTCCCGGTTCCCGCCTCACCGGTGATGACCGGGGCGGTCGTCGAGGCCACCGCCGGAGCCGGAGCCGGAGCCGCTGTGGGAGCGGCGGGGGCGGGCGAGGCGCCGGCGCTCTCCACGTCGGCCTTCACGATCCGCCCGCCCGGGCCGCTGCCGCGGAGCACGGCGAGGTCGACGCCGCGCTCGCGCGCGATCCGCCGCGCGACGGGCGAGGCCTTCACGCGCTCTCCGGCGAGCGGGGCGGCCGCAGCAGGAGCGGCAACCGGAGCCGCGGGCGGCGGCACATCAGCGGCGGGCCGTGCCGTGGCAGGCGACTCGATCGCGCCCGGCGCCGCCGTCGGCACCGCCGGGGCGTCCGCCACCGGCGCCGCCGCGGCGTCGGTCGTCGACACCGGCCCGTCCCCGCCCGCGCCGCCGTCGGCCGCCGCGCCATCACCCAGATTCGCGATCGGTGAGCCGACCGGCAGCGTGTCGCCCTCCTGGGCGAGGATCTCGAGGACGCCCGCGATGTCGGACTCGTAGGTCATCGTGGCCTTGTCGGTCTCGATCTCGACCAGCTCATCGCCGCGCGCGACCTGCTCGCCGGCCTGCTTGAGCCAGCGGATGATCGTTCCCTCCTCCATGGAGTCCGACAGCCGCGGCATCACGATCTCGCTCATCACATGTCCCTGAAGGTCGCGAGCACCGCGTCGACGACGTCCGGCTCATGCGGAAACGCGATCTGCTCGAGGTTCTTGGCGTACGGCATCGGCACGTCGGCGCCTGTGACGCGCCCGATCGGGGCGTCGAGATCGTCGAACGCCTGCTCCTGGATCAGCGCGGCGAGGTTCGCTCCGACACCGCCGTGCGGCCAGCCCTCCTCGACGATCACGCAGCGGTTCGTCTTGCGGACGCTCGCGAGGATCGTGTCGAGGTCGAGCGGGCGCAGCGTTCGCGGGTCGATCACCTCGGCCTCGACCTCGTGCTGCTCGCTGAGCAGCGCCGCGGCCTTCTCGGCGGTCACGGCCATGCGCGAGATGCCGACGATCGTCACGTCGGTGCCCTCGCGCCGGATCGCCGCCCTGCCGAACGGGACGACGACGTCCTCGCCGTCGGGCACCTCGCCGCGCTGGCCGTAGAGGTACTCGTGCTCGATGAAGACGACGGGGTTCTCGTCGCGGATCGCGGCCTTCAGCAGGCCCTTGGCGTCCGCGGCGGTGCTGGGGACGGCGACGAGCAGGCCCGGGACGTGCAGGTACAGCGCCTCCCAGGAGTGCGAGTGCGTCGGCCCGAGCTGGTGGCCCGCGCCCTGCGGCATGCGCACGACGAGCGGCACGCTCACCTGGCCGCCGAACATGTAGCGGATGTGCGATGCGTGGTTGACGATCTGGTCGAGTGCGAGCAGCGAGAAGTTAATGGTCATCAGCTCGACGACCGGGCGCAGCCCGAGCATCGCCGCCCCGACGCCCATGCCGACGATCGTGTTCTCGGAGATCGGCGTGTCGCGCACGCGGCGCTCGCCGAACTCATCGAGCAGTCCGTTGGTGACCTTGTAGGCGCCGTTGAAGACGCCGATGTCCTCACCCATGAGGAAGACGCGCTCATCGCGCGTCATCTCCTCGCGGAGCGCCTGGTTGAGCGCCTCGCGGTAGCGCATCGTGGCCATCAGCGGTGGCCCTCCCCGCCGATGTCCTCGCCCCTGCGCACACCGGCGCCGCGCTCGTCGACCGAGTACCAGCCGTGCACCTGCCCGCCGAGCACGTAGACATCGTCATACAGCGAGCCGGGCTCGGGCACCGGGGAGGCGTCGGCGAAGGCGACCGCGTCGTCGGCCGCCTGCTGGGCCGTCGCGTCGAGCTCGGCGCGCTCGTCCTCGGTGATGACGCCCTCGGCGACGAGCCGATCCCCGAACGTGATGATCGGGTCGCGCTTGCGCCACTCCTCCACCTCGTCCTTCGTGCGGTACTCCTCGGGGTCGGCCATCGAGTGCCCGCGGAAGCGGTAGGTCATCGCCTCGACGAGGACCGGGCGGCGCTCCTCGCGGGCGATCCGCAGCGCCTCCGTCGTGACATGGAAGGTGTCGACGACGTCCATCCCGTCGCACTCCATGCCCGGCACGCCGTAGCCCTCGCCCTTGACCTGCAGGTCGGTCACCGCGGAGTGGCGCTCGAGCGCCGTGCCCATGCCGAAGCGGTTGTTCGTGACCATGAAGACGACGGGCAGGCTCCAGAGCGCCGCGAGGTTCATGGTCTCGCCGAACGTGCCCTGGTTCGACGCGCCGTCGCCGAACTGGCAGACCGTCGCGTCCTCGTTGCCGAGGTAGTCGGCCGCCAGGCCGAAGCCCGCGGCGATCGGCAGGTTGCCGCCGACGATCCCGTACCCGCCCATGAAGCGGCGCGGCAGGTCGAACATGTGCATCGAGCCGCCGCGGCCGTGACAGAGACCGTCGACGCGCCCGAAGAGCTCGGCCATGACCTTCCCCGGCGGCGTGCCGCGGGCGATCGTCTGGCCATGCGAGCGATAGGTCGAGATCAGGTAGTCGGTGTCGCGCATCGCGCGCACCGTCCCGACCATCGAAGCCTCCTCGCCGATCGCCAGGTGCAGGAAGCCGCCGACCTTCGCGCGGGCGTACTGCTCGCCGGCGCGCTCCTCGAAATGCCGGATGAGCAGCATCGCCTCGAACCACTCACGCGCGACGTCGGGCTCCGGCAAAGGGTGGTCGGCCATGTGCCCGCACACTAATGGGTCACCACCGCCGGCTTGAGGGGAACCGCCCGATCGGCGGGGTTCGCCGTACCGTTCCGGGAACCGTGCTCCAGTACGAAGCCGACACCGACGCATCCCCGGCGACCGCGTGGGCGCTGATCGCCTGCCCCTCGCGCTGGCCTGAGTGGTCGCCGCACGTCCGCGGCGGCTGGCACCTCGGGTGGCCGCAGGTGGAGGAGGGGTCGCTCGGCGCGCTGCGCCTGTTCGGCGCCGTACCCGTGCCGGCGAAGATCACCCGGGTCGATCCCGGTCACGCATGGGAATGGCGCGTCGGCATCGTGACGATGGACCACGTCGTCGACGCGCGCGAGGACGGCGGCAGCCGCGTCACGATCACGATCAGCGCGCCCGGCCCGTTCGAGGCGACGCTGAAGCGCACCTACGGCCCGTTCATCCAGCGGCTGGTGGACCGGCTGGCGCGGACGGCGGACGAAGCCGTCGCGGCGCACGGCGGGTGACGTCGCGGAGCTGCGAAGCGCTGAACCCCGCGCCCCGCTCCACGCCGGGCCCTACTCCACGTCACGAACGTCGAACGCCGCCCACCGCCCGTAGAACTCCTCCGCATCCAGCGTGTCGAGATCGGCGCGGATCGTCGCCTCGAGCTTCGACGTCGCGCGGGCGGGCACGTCCCAGAAGAGGACGACCTCCAGGTCGTCGATCGAGACGATCTCCAGCGTGTCGACGCGGTCGTGTGCCGCGAGCAGCGCGGGTGCGCGCCCGCTGCGCGCGACGATCAGCCGGTAGGCGCCGCGGGCCAGCATCACGCCGCCGCCCCGAGCAGCGCCGCCGCGCGCTCGAGCCGCGCGTCGCCGTGGAACACCGTGCCGTGCGCATCCGAGCCGGCTGCCGGCACCCACACGGCGGGCACGCCGCGCACGCCGCGCGCGGTCGCCAGCGCCGTCGCCGCGTCCAGGGTGCTGCGCGTGCCGCGCAGCGCGCAGCCCTTCAGCAGCGCGCTCGGGTGCATCTCGCACGCGGACCCGGCGATGACGACGTTGTCGGGCTGGGACATCGGGCGCCCGGCGGCATACGCCTGGCGGAACGCGGCGAGGGTGAAGGCGACGGTGCGGCCGATCTGCTTCGCGTACGTCGCGGCGAGCATGCCCAGCTCGCTGTCGAACGGCAGCGGCTCAGGCCAGCGCAGCCCCTGCATGCCGCGCGCGGCGGCGACGTGCTCGATCGCCTCGCGGTCGGGCGGCGGCGCGTCGCCGGGCAGCTCGCGCGCGAGCACCGGGATCCATTCGGTGGCGACCGGCATCAGCTGCAGGATGCGCTCGGCGCTGAGGTACGCCTCGGGGCTCGCGAGGTCGAAGTAGAAGGCGGGATGTGCCTCGGAGGCCGGCTCCTCGCCGCCCGGCTCGTGGCGCGTGAGGTCCAGGGTCACCGCTCAGCCGTGGATCAGCCAGCCGTCGGCTGCGCGGGCGGCCTCGAGGACGGCTTCGCTGAACGTCGGGTGGCCGTGGATCATGGTGGCGAGCTCGGGGTAGCCGCCCTCCAGCAGGCGGGCGTTGACGAGCTCCTGGATCATGTCGGTGGCCTTGGAGCCGACGATGTGCGCGCCGAGGATCTCGCCGTACTTGCGGTCGCCGACGAGCTTGACGATGCCGGTGCGGTCGCCGTAGACGGTCGTCGCGCCGGCGACGCCGTAGGGGACCTTGCCGATCACGACGTCGTAGCCGGCCTCCTTGGCCTGCGCCTCGGTCAGCCCGAACGAGCCGACGTTCGGCAGGCAGAAGGTCGCACGCGGGATGTCGGGGTAGGAGAGCGGGCGCGGGTCGTGGCCGGCGGCATGCTCGACGGCGATGACGCCCTCCTCGCTGGCCTTGTGTGCGAGCGCGGGCCCGGCGACCAGGTCGCCGATCGCGTAGATCCTCGGCGCGCTCGTGCGCAGCATCCCGTCGACCTCGATCAGGCCCGTGTCCGCGACCTTCACGCCGGCGGCCTCCAGGCCCAGGCCCTCGACGTCGGGTCCGCGGCCGGTCGCGATGACCAGCCAGTCCGCCTCGCCCTGCTCATCGCCGTACTTGAAGGTGACCTTGTCCTCGTGGGACTCCACGGAGGAGACGAACGTCTTGGTGTGGACCTCGATGCCCTGCTTCTTGAACGCGCGCGCGGCGACCTTGCTGACGTCGGCGTCCTCGGACGGCAGCACCCGGTCCAGGCCCTCGAAGAGCTGCACCTGCGCGCCCAGGCGCACGTACGCGCTGGCGATCTCCGTGCCCGAAGCGCCCGCGCCGACGACCGCCAGCCGGCCGGGCAGCTCGCTCAGCGCCCAAGCCTCCTCGGTCCCGATCACGCGCCCGCCGAACTCGGTGCCCGGGATCGACCGCGCGACCGACCCCGTCGCCAGCAGGATCGCCTTGCCCGCCTCGAGCTCCTGACCTGCGACCGACACGGTGCCGGCCTTCGTCAGCGACGCCGTGCCCTCGATGTAGTCGACCTTGTGCTTCTTGAGCAGTGAGGCGACCCCGCCGGTCAGCGTGGAGACGACCTCGCCGCGGCGCTCCATGACCCGCCCGAAGTCCACGACGGGCTCGCCGACGCCGATCCCGAACTCGCTCGCATCGCGGATCTCCTGCACGATGTCGGCGCTGCGCAGCACCGCCTTGGCGGGGATGCACGCCACGTTCAGGCAGCGCCCGCCGACGTCCCCCTTCTCGATGCACGCGGTGGACAACCCGAGCTGGGCGGCCCGAATCGCGGCCACATAGCCGCCGGGGCCCGAGCCGATGACGATGCAGTCGTACGTCGCGGTAGCCATGAAACGAGTCTATGCACAACGCCCCCGCGGCCCGTTCAGCCGCCGGGGCGGGGCACGCCGAGGCGCGCGAGCACGCGGACGAGCTTCCAGAACAGCCACCCGCCGAAGAACAGCACCGTGAGGCACAGCACCACAGCGGAGATGTTTCCGGCGACCATGATCGAGAGTCCCGCGATCACCAGGGAGATCGCCAGCAGCGCCTGGAAGCCCAGGACCGCCCAGTAGCGCTTCGTCCACATGCCCCACGCGGCGAGCAGCATGATCGCCGCGAACAGCAGCACGCCGCTGAGCGACGGCGCCTTGCCCTGCACGTCGACGCCGACGACGTAGAAGAGGACGTTCAGGACGGCGAGCGCGGTGGCCGTCACCGCCGCCACCACCAGAACGGTCGGGCGCTCGCCGGGCGCGAGCGGCTCGAGCCCCTCGCGGATCGCGGCGTCGCGCTCGGCGCCGCGGGCGCGGCGCTCGGGCTCGGGCTCGCCTGCGGCGACCGGCACGGCCTCGGGCGCGTCGCGGCGCGCCGGCGGCTTGCGGCTACGCCGTCCCACGCACGGCCTCCCGCGCGGCGTCCGGCAGCGGCGTCGTCTCGAGGATCGCGCGCAGGTCGCGCGCGACGGCGCGCGGATCGTCCGCGAGCGCGACGGCCCGCACCACGGCGGCCCGCGCTGCGCCCGCACCCGCCACATCGGCGATCGTGCCGGCGTCCACCCCGCCGATCGCGAACCACGGCAGCGTGGCCGTCACGGCGGCGTACGCGACGAGGTCCAGCCCGACGGCCGGGCGCCCGGGCTTCGTCGGGGTGGCGTGGACCGGCCCGACGCCCAGGTAGTCGGCGCGATCCGTGTGCGCGGCGTCGATCTGCGCCGCGTCGTGCGTCGAGATGCCGATCAGCGCCCCGGGGCCCGCGAGCGCGTGGGCACGAGCGACCGACTCGTCGTCCTGGCCGACGTGCGCACCGTCGGCGCCGCTCGCCGCGACGAGGTCCGGGCGGTCGTTGAGGATGAAGAGCGCACCCGCCGCGTCGCACAGCGCGCGCGCGACCGCCGCGGCCGCGAGCAGGTCGGCCTCGCGCGCGTCCTTCTCGCGCAGCTGGAAGACGTCCACGCCGCCGGCGAGCGCGGGCCCGAGCACCTCCGCCAGCGGCTGCCCGCCGGGGTCGACGCCGGCGACGAAGTACAGGCGCGCGCCGTCCAGGCGCGCGCGGCGCTCGGCAGCGTTCCGCATGCGCCCCAGTCTCGCAGGCCCCCGGCCGCGACGGGAGTAGCATGGATCTCGAACGGGAGCCCCGGGAGCATCGGGGGCTGAGAGGGTGGCGCGCCGCCGCCGACCGTCAACAGCTGATCCGGGTCATGCCGGCGAAGCGAGGAGCGGACGTTCTGTCGCACACGCAGCACACCAGCTACGACGTCGTCATCGTCGGCGGCGGGGCATGCGGCCTCGCGGTCGCCTGGCGCGCCCGCGCCCGCGGGCTCAGCGTCTGCCTGCTCGACCGTGGCGCGCTCGGCGCGGCGACCTCGGCCGTCGCAGCCGGGATGCTCGCGCCCGTCAGCGAGGCGGACGCGGGAGAGCCGGCGCTCGTGGCACTGGGCCTGGAGAGCGCGCGGCGCTGGCCGGCGTTCGCGGGCGAGCTCGAGGACGTGACCGGGATGCCCGTCGGCTACCGCGCCTGCGGCACGCTCGTCGTCGCGCGCGATCGCGACGAGGCCGAGGCGCTGGAGCGCGAGCTCGCACTGCGCGACCGGCTCGGGCTCGAGACGCGGCGGTTGCTGCCCTCCGAGGCGCGCGCGGTCGAGCCCGCGCTCGCGCCGACCCTGCGCCTCGCGCTCGAGGTGCCCAGCGACCACGCCGTCGACCCGCGCGCGCTCTGCTCTGCCCTGGCGACCGCAGCCGAGCGCGCGGGCGCAGCGCTGCACCCGGGCGTCGAGGTGGCGCGCGTCATCATCGCGGACGCTCGCGTCAGCGGCGTCGAGCTTCCCGGCGGGGAGCGCATCGCCTGCGCGCAGGTCGTCGTGGCCGCCGGCCCGTGGTCCGGCGCGCTGGAGGGGATCCCCACCGCCGCGCGCGTGCCGGTGCGGCCGGTCAAGGGCCAGTCGCTGCGTCTGCGCGATCCGTCCGGCCCGGGGCTGCTCGAGCGCGTGATCCGCTTCGAGGGCGGCTACCTCGTCCCGCGCGGCGACGGGCGCTACGTCCTCGGCGCGACCGTCGAGGAGCGCGGCTTCGACACCGCGGTCACGGCGCTCGGCCTCTGGGAGCTGCTGCGCGACGCGCAGGAGCTCGTGCCCGGGGTGCTGGAGCTCGAGGTCGAGGAGCTGCCGGTGGGGCTGCGGCCCGGGACGCCGGACAACGCGCCGGCGCTCGGGCGCAGCACCGTCGTCGAGGGGCTCCTCTGGGCGACGGGGCACCACCGCAACGGCATCCTGCTGGCGCCGCTGACGGGGGACCTGCTCGCCGCCGAGCTCACCGGCGAGGCGGTCGTCGCTCCGGCATTCGCCCCGGACCGCTTCGCGGCGGTGGTCGCATGATCTGGCTCAACGGCCGCGAGCTGGAGGGCCGCGACGGTGTCACGGTCGCCGACCTGCTGGCCGACCTCGGCGTCGAGCCGCAGGCGCGCGGCGTCGCGGTCGCCGTCGACGGCGAGGTGGTCCCGCGCGCCGATTGGGCCCGCCGCGCCGTCGCGCCCGGCGCGCGCGTCGAGGCGCTGACCGCGATGCAGGGCGGATGACCGTGGCCTCCGACCCCTTCGTCATCGCGGGCCGCGAGCTGGCCTCGCGCCTGATCCTCGGCACCGGCGGCTTCCCGCGCATGGAGACGCTGGCCGAGGCGATCCGCGTCAGCGGGACCGAGCTCGTGACGGTCGCGATGCGGCGCGTCGACCCGCGGTCCCCGCACTCGCTCGCCGACGTGCTCCGGGAGTGCGGCGTCGACGTCCTGCCGAACACGGCGGGCTGCTTCACCGCGCGCGACGCGGTGCTGACCGCGGGGCTGGCGCGCGAGGCGTTCGAGACCGACTGGATCAAGCTCGAGGTGATCGGGGACGAGCGCACCCTGCTGCCGGACGCGCCGGAGCTGCTGAGCGCCGCCGAGCAGCTCGTTGCGCAGGGCTTCACGGTCCTGCCCTACACCACCGACGACCCGGTGCTCGCGCGGCGCCTGGAGGACGTCGGCTGCGCTGCGGTGATGCCGCTCGGCTCGCCGATCGGGTCCGGCATGGGCATTCGCAACACCTACAACATCCAGCTGATCGTCGAGCGTGCCGGCGTGCCGGTCATCCTCGACGCCGGAGTCGGCACGGCCTCCGATGCGGCGCTCGCGATGGAGCTCGGCTGCGACGCCGTCCTGTGCGCGAGCGCGATCTCGCGGGCGCAGGACCCGGAGGCGATGGCCCGTGCGATCCGCGCCGGCGTCGAGGGCGGGCGGCTCGCGCGCCTCGCGGGGCGCATCCCGCGGCGCCTGCACGCCGAGGCCTCCTCGTCCTTTGAAGGGCTCGCGGAGCTGTGAGCGCGCGCGATCGTCCTTGCAAGGGGCGCCGGCCGAACGGCGGCGGGCAGTCGCTGTGAACGACCTGCTCGACGCCTTCCAGGGCGCCTGGACGGGCCGCCGCCGCGGCGCCTTTCGCAAGATGTGCGCGCCCGACCTGCACTGGGAGGACCCGTTCTGCGAGGAGCCGCTCTACGGCCCCGAGGCGCTCGCCGACCACGCCGCCCGCCTGTGGGAGGCGTTCCCGGACGCGAAGGTCGAGGCCGCCGGCGAGCGGCTCTCCGACGGGCGCTTCATCGCGGCGCCGATCCGCATCAGCGGGACGCACCTCGGCGAGATCGAGGGCATCCCGGCGACCGGTCACTACGTCGTCGTGCACGCGGTCCTCTACTGCGAGCTCGACCCTCCGCGCGAGCAGCTCTGGCGCGTGCGCGCGTTCTTCGACGCCTACGAGGCGGCGGTCCAGGTCGGGGTTCTGCCGCGTCGCGGCTCGCTGGGCGAGCGCGCGCTGCTGGCGCTGCGCGGCTTCGGCATCGGACGCCGCTGAGCGCACCGCTCAGCCGCTGACGATGATCTTGCCCTCCATCCCCGGATGGATCGTGCAGACGTAGGACACCGTCCCCGCCTTGTCGGCCTTCCAGGTGAAGGTCCCGCCCTTCCCGACGGTGCCGGACTTGAAGGTCGCGCCCTTCGTGGCGGTGACGTTGTGGTCGACGGTGTCGTCGTTCGTCCACTTCACCGTCTGGCCGACCTTGACGGAGACCACCGCGGGCGTGAAGGCGATGTTCTGCATCGTGACCGCGGAGGCGCCGCTCGCCGCCGGCGCGGCGCTCGTCGCGGGCGTGGTGGCCGCCGGCGCCGAGCTGGACGAGCTCGAGCTGCTGCTTCCGCATCCGGCCGCGGCGACGAGCGTCGCAGCGGCGGCGAGGATCGCGAGGATGCGCGACATGGATGGGACCTCCGGGATCGCGGGCACCGGGACCGGGCGGCGACCGACGGGACGTCAGGGAGTCTCGCGCGTTCGGGGCGTGAGCGCCACCAGCACCGGCACGTGGTCGCTGAGGCCGTGCCGGTCGGGCAGCGACGGCGGGCCGAGCGCCTCGAGCCCGCGCGCGAAGACGTGGTCCAGGACGTGCCCGCCGCAGTGCTCGAACCCCGGGAAGCTCGGCGTCCTCGTGTTGCAGTCGGCGCCGATGATCCCCGGCCCCGAGCCCGACCAGCGCAGCAGCGCGTCGGCGGACTCGTTCAGGTCGGACTGCGCCCGAGCGACGTCGTGCGCGGTCGCGTGCACGTTGCCGATCCAGAGGCCGTCGTCGCGGCGCACCGCGTGGAAGACGCGGCGCTCGGGCCGCAGGGCGACGCGGTGACGGCGGTGCTCGGTGACGCCGCGTGAGCGGACGAGGATCGCGTTCGCGCCGCCGCCGCCGGACCTGATGACGTCGGGGCGGTACTCGGCGACGATCCGGCGCAGCGGCAGCAGCTGGTTGCGCGAGGTGCGCGCGGTGAACGCGAGCGCCTGCGCCGCGGCGCCGAGCACCGGCGGCCACCACGGCGGCACCTCCTGCAGCACCGCGACGTCCCACTCCCAGCTCGCCAGGGTCGCCGCGAACTCGGGCAGGAGGTCGCGCGGCGTGTCCGGGACGGAGCGCCCGTGGAAGAGATTCCAGGTCAGGACTCGCACCACCGCAGTATCTTCCCGCGCTTGCCGCATCACTTTCTCACCGGCGCCGAGCTGTCGTCCACGCAGCTCGACGGGCTCCTCGGCCGCGCGCTCGAGCTGAAGGCCGCGCCGCGCTCCTCCTCGGCGCTGGACGGCGCGGTCGTCGCGCTGCTGTTCGAGAAGCCGAGCACCCGCACGCGCCTGTCGTACGAGGCCGGCGTCGTCGAGCTGGGCGGCCATCCGATGATCCTGCGCGGCGAGGAGATGCAGCTCTCGCGCGGCGAGTCGATCAAGGACACGGCACGGATCCTGTCCTCGCACGTCCAGGCGATCGGCGTGCGCACGGGGCCCGACGCGCTGCTCGAGGAGCTCGCGGCCGAGGGGTCGATCCCCGTCTTCAACATGCTCACCGCCGGCCATCATCCCTCGCAGGCGCTCGCCGATCTGCTGACGCTGCGCGAGGAGTTCGGCGCGCTCGACGGGCTGAAGCTCGCGTACGTCGGGGACGGCAACAACGTCGCGCGCTCGCTCGCGGTCGTCGGCGGGATCGCCGGCGTCGAGGTCGCAGTCGCGTCGCCGCCCGGATACGAGCTCGAGCCCGAGGCCGGCGGCACGCGCACGCACGACCCCGCCGAGGCGGTGCGCGACGCGAACGCCGTCTATACGGACGTCTGGGTGTCGATGGGCGACGAGGCGACCGCGGTCGAGCGGCGCCGCGCGCTCGAGCCCTACCGGATCGATGAAGCGCTGCTGGCCCAGGCGGCACCGGGCGCGATCGCGCTGCACTGCCTCCCGGCCCACCCGGGCGAGGAGATCAGCGAGGACGTGCTGTACGGCGAGCGGCAGCGGATCTGGACGCAGGCGGAGAATCGGCGCCACGCCCAGAAGGCGCTGCTGGAATGGTTGCTGTCCGACGGATCAGGAGCGACGAGCGATGGCTGAACGCAGGACGACCGCCAAGAAGCCCGCTGCGGCGAAGAAGCCGGCGGCCACG
>JADGPM010000326.1 GCA_017882425.1 Solirubrobacteraceae bacterium | reverse complement strand
GACAGCAGCGCGCAGGCCTGCGCGAACGGCAGCAGCGCCTCGAAGAGGACGACGAAGACGAGCCCCAGCGGGATCGACGCCGACGGCGGCATCACGAGCCGCATCGGGTCGTTCGGATGATCGTGGTGCACGCCGTGGATCATCCAGTGGATCCGGCGCCCGACGGGGTGCTCGGGCTCGAAGTGGAAGACGATCCGGTGCAGCCAGTACTCCGTGAGCGTCCAGGTGAGGTAGCCCACCAGCAGCCAGCCGAGGAACTCGGGGACGGCGATGTCGCGCAGCGCATAGCCGGCAAAGACCAGGATCACCGGGACGAAGATCATCGGCACGACGCTGACGTGCACGCGCGTGATCCGGTCCAGCCACGACGCGCGGAACATCGGCGGCGACGCCTTCAGGTACTCGTTCCGCGGCATCGCGCCCGGGTCGAGCGGTTCAGGTGCCTCGAGAATGCTCACTGTCCGTATGGGATAGCACACTCGCTCGGCGTGCAAGAGCGTGGTCGGCCCACTTCTAGTGAATGATGACGGTGGTGCCCACCGGCACGCGCGGGTAGAGGTCCTCGACGTCGGCGACGTGCATGCGGATGCAGCCGTGTGAGGCGGCGCTCCCGATCGACCAGTCCTCGCCCGTCCCGTGGATGCCGACGCCGTTGGCGATGCCCATCCAGCGGGCCTTCAGCGGGTTGGCCGCCGTGCCGCCGGCGACCGTCGTGCCGCCCAGCTCGCCGGCCCACGGGCTGTTCGGGACCGACCACACGGGGTTCACCTGCTTGTCCTGGATGCGGAAGTGCCCCTCGGGCGTCGGGTAGGCGGGCTGCCCGACCGCCACCTGGTACGTCCTGCTCAGCTTCAGCCGCTTGAAGAGGCGCAGCCGGAACGTCGCCTTCTCCACGGTGATGATCGTCCCGTAGGTGCGCAGGACGTCGTTGGCGTTGACCGCCGGGTAGACCGTCTTCACCCGCTGCGCGAGCGCGTGCGGAGCGCTCGCGTCGCTGAGCGCCGCGTCGACCTTCGCGGCGAGCGCCGCCTGATCGACGGTGAAGCCGAGCCGCGCGCGGCGCAGGCGCTGATGATGGATCCCGAGCTGCATCGACGCATCGCGCGGCGCGCGCGATGCGCCGGCGGCGACCTGCGCGCCAAACGCCTTCACCGTGAGCCTTGAGTGCCTGATCGGGACCGCGATCAGCGTGTCGGCCGCGGCCCCGCCGCCACCGGGCACGACGGGCGCCGGCGTGACCGCCAGCGCGGCGGTCGCGATCGCATGGGCGTTCCAGCTGAGCTTCGCCGTCTTCGCGTCGAGCGCGAAACGCCGGCCGGCGACGTGCACGACGACGGGCCGCCCGACGACCGCGCCCAGGCGCGCATTCAGGCGCGCGACCGCCTCGTCGACCGTCAGGCCCGAGAGGTCGATGCCGGCCGCCGAGACGGTCGGCGCGATCCGCGGCACGTCCTGCGCGGCGGCGGTCGACGCGGGCAGGACGACGAGCATGAGGAGGCCGGCGACGGCGAACCGGCGGGCACAGCGAGAGGCGTTCATCCGGAGATCGAGGGTAGCCAGGGGACCTGCGGAAGCCCGCAACTGCCGTTGCGCCGGATCCCCTGCGATCACGTCGGCCGCACCGATGCCATCGCAAGGGATCGCCTGCGCGAACGTGCCGGGCCGCCTGCCCACGCTCACCGCCCGGGCCCTAGGCCACCACCCGCAGGCGAGGTCGCGCCCGCTCCCCCGTCTCCGCGAAGAACTCGTCGACCCACGACCACGTCGTCTTCGCCGCACTTCGCCCGGTCAGCACACCCAGGTGGCCGCCCGGCGCGGTCTCCAGCCGAACCTCCGGGGCGTTCACGAGCAGCTTTCCGACGTGATGCACCGCCGCGCGCGGCGCCAGCACGTCCGTGGCCCCCGCAACCGCCATGACCGGGACGCGCACGTCCGCCAGGCGGATCTCGCCGTCGCCCTCGGCGAGCTCGAGCACGCCGTCGGCGAGGTCGTTCACGCGGAAGAAGCGGTGATAGAGCTGCCCCATGGTGCGCCCGGGATAGGCGTGCATGTGCGCCATGAAGTGATCGACCGCCTCGATCTGCGCGAGGAACTCGCGGTCGTCGAGGTGCGTCGCGATCGCGATCGGCTTCGTCAGGTACTTGTCGATCGACGTGAGCTGGAAGGCCCAGCGCACGAGCGGCGCGGGTGCGCCGCCGAGCGTCCGGTAGACCGCGGTGCCCAGGAAGCCGTTCGTGACGTTGCTCGCGACGCGGATCGGCGCCGCGAGCCGCACGCGCGTGAAGTCGAACGGCGCCGCGACGGTGGCCACCGAGGCGACGGGCAGCGCCGGGTCGGCCGCGACGGCGAGCAGCGACATGATGCCGCCCAGGCACCAGCCGAGCAGCTGCACGGGCCGCCCGCCGGCCTCCCGGCTCACCGTCCGGATCGCATTCGGGAGCACGTCGCGCACCCAGAACTCGAGGCCGAGATCCCGGTCGGAGAATGCGATCGAGCCGTACTCGACCAGGTAGGTCGGGTGGCCCATCGCGATGAAGTGCTCGGCCAGCGAGCAGCCGCGGCGCAGATCGAAGCTGATCGTCGGCGCGGCGAGCGGCGGGACGAGCAGCACCGGCAGGTCGTGCTGGGGCTCGTCGTGGCTGGGCAGATAGCGGTAGACGACCCGCTTGGGCGCCTCGTCGACGATGACCGCCGGCGTCCGGCGCAGGTCCGCGATGCCGCCGCGGAAGATCATGTCGAACGTGTTCGCCGCGGCGGCGACCACGCTGTCGGGGGTGGGGACCAGGGACACGCAGGCTCAGTCTACGAACGCGAGCAGGAGGTCGCAGAACTCGTCGGCCGCCTCGAGCTGGGGGCAGTGCCCGCAGCCGGCGAGCTCCTCGTACCGCGCGCCGGGCACCACGTCGACGACGTGGCGTGCGCCGCTGTGGCTGACCATGCGGTCGCGGTCCCCCCACACGAGCAGCACGGGGACGTCGATGCGGTCCAGCTGGAAGGCCGCCGGCGTCAGCTCCGGCAGCAGACGGCGACCGAGGTCCAGGAAGCGCCGCACGCTGCGCGCGTCCGCGTGATGCTCGGTGAACATGCGCACGACCTCGTGCGAGGCGGCCCGCGGACGGGCGAACGCGAGCTGACGGTAGACCTCGCCGACCATCGCGCGCACGACCGGCTCGGGCAGCGGCACCGGCGAGGCGAGCAGCCCGCGCACGAGGCGGTCGCGCTCGATGACCGAGAACCAGCGCGGCATGTCCAGTCCCGCGGGCGCGACCGGCACCACGCTGCGCACCGCGAGGTCCGCGCGCGCCGCGACGCGCAGCGCCACGCAGCCCCCGAGCGAGTTGCCCACCACGACGACGTCGCCACCGCCGTCCGCGGCGGCGTGCTCGATCGCGGCAGCCGCGAAGGCGTCGTACTGCGGCAGGATCGGGCCCGCCGCAAGCCCGCCGGCGTCGGCGAAGCCCGGGAGGTCGACCGCCAGCGCGCGATGCCCGACGCGCGCCAGGCGCTCGAGCGTCAGGCGCCAGGTGTCGGCGGAGTCGGCGTAGCCGTGCAGCAGCACGATCGGCGCTCCCTCACCCTCGAGCTCCAGCGCACGGGTTGAATACCCGCCGAGCTCCAGCCGATGCTCGATCAGCGGTTCTCTCACAGCCCCACGGTTCTACCCCACGGGGCGGCGTCAGTGCGCCCCGGGCGGGGCGACGAAGTCCCGCGGCCGGATCAGGATCATGCAGAGGATCGCGCTGACGAGCGCGGTGATGCCGGCCACCAGGAGGATCTCGTTGAGCGCGCCGGTGAAGGCGGTGAGCGCCGCGTGCTGCCCGGCCGATCCGCGCGGGAACGGCCCGGTGCCGCCGGACTGGAACACGGAGTCGGGCACGCGGTCGGCGATGCGCCTGACGGCCGGCCCCGCCTGCGTGAACGCCGCATCGAGCTTCGACGTCAGGCGCGTCGCGAAGATCGCCCCGAGCGCCGCCGTCCCCGTCGCGATGCCGACCTGGCGGAACGTGCTGTTGATGCCCGACGCGACGCCCGCGCGCCACGGCTCGACGACCCCGACGGCGGTCGAGGCCAGCGGCGGGTTGGTGAGGCCGATCCCGATGCCCGCGATCCCGAAGCCGAGCAGCAGCGTCGTCCACTGCGAGTCGGCCGTCAGGCCGCGCATCGCCAGCAGGCCGACCCCGACCAGCGTCAGGCCCGCGCCGATCAGCCAGCGCGTCGGCACGCGCGCCGACAGGCGCCCGGAGATCGGCGCAGCGATGAACGACAGCACCGTGATGGACAGGAAGCGCAGGCCGGCCTGCAGCGGTGAGAACCCGAGGCCGTTCTGGATGTACAGCGTCAGGTACAGGAACATCGCGAACATCGAGGAGGACAGCCCGAACGCCGCGATCTGCGCACCGGTGAACGCGGGCGTGCGGAAGAGCTGCAGGTCGAGCATCGGGTCGCGCACGCGCAGTTCCACGGCGATGAAGGCCACGAGCATCACGGCCGCGACCGCGAAGGCCGCGAGGATCGTCGTGCTCCCCCAGCCCTCGGCGTTGCCGCGCACGAGCGCGAAGACGAGCGACGAGAGCCCGAGGACGAAGGTGATGAAGCCCGCGACGTCGATCCGCCCGGCGCTCGGGTTGCGCGACTCCGGCACCTTGGAGAGCGTGACGGCGATCGCGAGCGCGCCGATCGGGATGTTCACGTAGAAGATCGATTGCCACGAGATGCCCTCGACGAGGACGCCGCCGACCAGCGGCCCGATCGCGACGGCGCCGCCGGTGGTGGCGCCCCAGAGGCCGAACGCGGTCCCGCGCTCACGTCCGCTGAAGTTCGCGGCCAGCAG
>JADGPM010000074.1 GCA_017882425.1 Solirubrobacteraceae bacterium | reverse complement strand
GCCCGGCGCGCACCCCGAGGATGTGCGAGAGCGCCTCGGCGTCGGCGGGCGCCTCGCGTTCGGTGGGCAGCAGCAGGTTCGTCATGCGCATGGCGGCGCCAAGCCTAGTGTTCTGCGCGCCGGGCGCTGCCGACCGGAGTCCGGTGCGACGCGCTCGCCTTTCTGTACTAGGTTTCGGAGGAGCGCCCGCAAGGCAGAACCTCGCTCACCAGCCACCCCCAAGGAGCAACCCATGGCATTCGACGTCCCCCCGCTTCCGTACGGCTACGACGCGCTCGAGCCGCATATCGACGAGCAGACGATGCACCTGCATCACGACAAGCACCACCAGGCCTACGTCGACAAGCTCAACGGCGCCGTCGAAGGCACCGAGTGGGCCGGCAAGAGCATCGAGGAGATCATCGCGAACCTCGGCTCGCTCCCGGCCGACATCGCCGGCCCGGTGCGCAACAACGGCGGCGGCCACCTGAACCACTCGCTCTTCTGGGAGTCGATGGGCCCGGACGCCGGCGGCGCGCCCGACGGCGACCTCGGCGCGGCGATCGACAGCACGTTCGGCTCGTTCGACGCCTTCAAGGAACAGTTCGAGGCTGCGGGCGTCGGGCGCTTCGGCTCCGGATGGGCCTGGCTCGTGCTCGACGGCGGCCAGCTGAAGATCGTCAGCACGGCCAACCAGGATTCCCCGCTGACCGACGGCCAGACGCCGCTGCTGGGCAACGACGTGTGGGAGCACGCCTACTACCTGAAGTACCAGAACCGGCGCCCGGAGTACCTCAAGGCGTGGTGGAACGTCGTCAACTGGGCGACCGTCGCCGGGCGCTACGACTCGGCGCGCTGACCCACCGGTCGGCGGGGCGTGCGACCGCACGCGCTCGCTACTGTGGAGGCACGGTGAGGGGCGGCTCAGGTCGCCCCTCCTGATGTCCGGCCCCTCTTCAGGACTCCTTTAGGGACTCCTTATCGGGTCGACCGCAACCTTCCCGTCCCCGACCGGGTTCCTTTCTCTGATGCGTTTCTCGACACCCCTCCTCGGACTGCTCCTGACCGCTGCGCTCGCCATCGGCGTCGCGGGCTCCGCCTCGGCGAGCTCGACGATGCAGATCGGCATCAGCGATGACGGCGTGACGCAGCGCACGCCGGACCTCGCGCCCACCGTGATCCCGCAGTGGGCGAGCACGGGCGTCGACGTCGCGCGCGTCCTGGCGATCTGGAGCTACGTCGCGCCCCAGCCGTCCGCCTCGAGCCAGCCGTCCGGCTTCGACCCCGCGGACCCCAACGACCCCCGGTACGACTGGGGCGTGCTGGATCAGACCGTCAACCTGCTGGTCGCCAACGGCATCAAGCCGGTCATCAGCGTGACCGGGCCCGGCCCCGTCTGGGGCAGCTCGGTTCCCTCGCAGCGCAACGGGCGCTACAAGCCCGACCCGAAGAAGTTCGCGCAGTTCGCGACGGCCGTCGCAAAGCGCTACGGGGATCACGTCGACACGTACATCCTCTGGAACGAGCCCAACCTGCCGCTGTGGCTGCAGCCCCAGTTCAACTGCGTGGGCAGGACATGCACCCCGGCCTCCCCCGCGATCTATCGCAACCTGCTGAAGGCCACGCGTCCGGCGATCCAGGCCGCCGACCCGGGAGCGAAGCTGCTCGCCGGTGCCCTCGCACCCACCGGCTCCAGCGCCACCGCGCGGAACGCGCAGATGCGCCCGCTGCAGTGGCTGCGCTCCCTGGGCTGCGTCGACGCGAAGCTGCGCAAGGACCGCAAGAGCTCGTCCTGCAAGGGCTTCACGCCGGCCGCCGCCGATGGCATCGCCTACCACCCGCACAACCGGCTCGCGAGCCCGACCACGAAGTACCCCAACGCCGACGACGCCGGGATCGCCGACATCCCCAAGCTGCTCAAGACGATCGACGGCATCCAGAAGGCCGGCGGCCTGAAGAACGGGACGAGCTCGACCAAGAAGTTCGACCTGGACTTCACGGAGTTCGGCTACCAGACGAACCCGCCCGACCCGTACCTCGGCGTCCCGGCGGCCCAGCAGAACGCCTGGCTGCAACAGTCCGACTACCTCGTCTGGAAGCAGCCGCGCGTCAAGATGCTGATCCAGTACCTCTGGCGCGACGACCCGGTCGGCAGCAAGGGCCAGGGCGCCAAGGCCTACTCGGGCTGGCAGTCGGGCCTGTACTACTACGACGGCCGCGCGAAGCCCGCACGCGCCGCGTTCCCCAACCCGTTCTGGGTCGATCTCCCGAAGGGGAGGCGCACGGCGACGGTCTGGGGTCAGGTGCGGCCCGGTGGCGCGGCGCAGGTCACGGTGCAGCGCAAGCTCGCCGGCAAGAGCTCGTACACCACGGTCAAGGCGCTGACGACGAACGCGCAGGGCTTCTTCTCCTTCACCACGACGGTGAACGCCAAGGCGTCCTTGCGCTACAGCTACAAGCAGGTCGATCCGCTGACGGGCGCCTCGAAGACGATCACGACGTCCTCGCAGACGGTCGCGCCGACGAAGTAGGGCCGTCCCGCCGGTCGCAGGTCAGGCGCGCGTGAAGCGCCGGCCCGCGACCGGCGATGCCTGCTCGTCGATCTGCAGGACGGCGTCGCCGCCGCCGGCCGCCTCGTTGGCCTCGAGCTCGAGCTGGGCGAGGCGCTCGGGCGTCATCGCCGTGGCGTCCTCGTTCTCCGAGAGCCAGGCGGCGGCCTCGGCGGCGGCCGCGTCGTCGCGCACGACCGTCTTGCCGGCCGCGTAGTAGCGATCGATCTCGGCGAACAGCTCGTCGACGAGGCGGTCGGTCGGGACCTTCTTCAGCGGCTCGCCCTTGGAGAAGATCATCCCGGCGTCCTTGGCCCCGGTGATGCCGAAGTCCGCGTGGCGCGCCTCGCCGATGCCGTTGACCGCGCAGCCCAGCACGGAGACCTCGATCGGGTCCTCGTAGGCCTCCAGGCGCTGCTCGATCTCGATCACGACGGAATCCATGTCGAACTGCAGGCGTCCGCAGGTCGGGCAGGCGATCAGCACCGGGCCGCGCTCGCGGAGCTTGAGGGCCTTGAGGATCTCCCAGGCGACCTTGACCTCCTCCTCGGCGTGGAACGTCGAGAGGGAGATGCGGATCGTGTCGCCGATGCCGTCGGCGAGCAGCGCGCCCAGGCCGACTGCGGACTTCAGCGAGCCGGTGTACTTCGTGCCCGCCTCGGTGACGCCGAGGTGCAGCGGGTACGGGATGCGCTCGGAGAGCAGGCGGTTGGAGGCGATCGTGTTGGGGACGCTCGTGGACTTCATCGAGACCTTGAAGTTCGTGAAGTCCAGGCGCTCCATGAGCTCGACGAACTCGACGGCGGCCGTCACGAGCGCCTCGACGGGGTTCGAGTACTCCAGATCGCGCAGGTGCTTGGGCAGCGAGCCGGAGTTCACGCCGATGCGCATCGGCGTCCCGTGGGCGTTGGCCTTCGCGATGACCTCGGCGACCTTGTCCGGGCCGCCGATGTTGCCGGGGTTCAGCCGCACGCACGCGGCGCCGTTCTCGATCGCCTTGATCGCGAGCGTGTGGTTGAAGTGGATGTCGGCGATGATCGGGATCGGCGACTGCGGGATGATCGTCTTCAGCGCCTCGGCGTCGTCGTCGCGCGGGACGGCGAGCCGCACGATGTCCGCGCCAGCCTCGGCGACCCGCCTGATCTGATCCAGGGTCGCCGGGATGTTCGCCGTCTCGGTCTTCGTCATCGTCTGGACGGCGACGGGAGCGCCGCCCCCGATCAGGACGCCGCCGACGTCGATCTGCCGCTCGGAAGCCATGCAGGACAGTGTACGAGCGAGGATCGCGGCCGTTAGGCTCGCGCCGCATGCGCGCGCCCGACCCGATCAACCTGCACGACTACGAGCGGCTGGCGGCCGAGCAGCTGCCGGCCGGGCCGCTCGGCTACTACGCGGGCGGCGCCGGGGACGAGCGCACGCTGCGCGGCAACGAGGCCGCGTGGGCGAGCCGCCCGCTGCGCCCGCGGGTGCTCGTGGACGTCGGCGAGGTCTCGGCCGCCACCAGCGTGCTCGGGATCCCGGTGTCGATGCCGGTGCTGGTCGCGCCGACCGCGCTGCACCGTATGGCCCATCCCGCGGGTGAGCAGGCGACGGCGCGGGCGGCGGCCGCTGCCGGGACCCTCCTGACGCTGTCCACCCTGGCCACCTCCACCCCGGCCGAGGTCGCCGCTGCGGCGCCCGGGGCACCGCGCTGGTTCCAGCTCTACGTCACGCGCGACCGCTCCATCTCACGGGCACTCGTCGACCAGGCCGTCGAGCACGGCTTCGACGGGATCGTCGTCACGGTCGACGCGCCGGTGCCCGGAAGGCGCGAGCGCGACCACCGCACCGGGTTTCGCGTGCCCGCGGACCTCGACATGCCCGCGGTGACGGCGGCACTCGGGCATTCCGGCGGCGTGAGCGTCGAGGACTTCTTCTCGGTCGTCGACCCGGCGGTCACGTGGGCCGACCTCGAACAGTTCGCCTCCGACTGCGAGGTGCCCGTGATCGTGAAGGGCATCCAGACCGCCGAGGACGCAGCGCTGGCCTGCGAGCACGGCGCCGCCGCGGTCGTCGTGTCCAACCACGGCGGGCGCCAGCTCGACGGCGTCGCGCCGACGGCGGAGGTGCTGCCCGAGGTCGTCGACGCGGTCGCGGACCGGCTCGAGGTCTACGTCGACGGCGGGATCCGCCGCGGGACGGACGTGCTGACGGCGCTTGCGCTGGGCGCCCGCGCCGTGCTGATCGGCCGGCCGGTCCTCTGGGGCCTCGTCGTCGCCGGCGAGGACGGCGTCCGCCACGTGCTCGAGACCATGCGCGACGAGGTCGAGAGCGCGCTCGCGCTGCTCGGCGCACGGTCACCTGAGGAGGTCGTGCGGGCACATGTGAGGTGAGGGTGCCGACGCCGCTGTCGCGCCCGCAACCGCGCGACGGCCGGACCGGACGGGGTCCCTCACCCCGCGTACAGCGCCTCGATCTCCGCCGCATACTTCTCGGCGATCGGCTTGCGCTTGAGCTTCATCGTCGGGGTGAGCTCGTCGCCGCCGGGGAGCCAGTCGCCCTGGACGATGAGGAACTTCTTGATCTGCTCGACGCGGGCGAGGTGCTCGTTGGCGGCATCGACGCCCTTCTGGATCTCGGCGATCACCGCGGCGTTCTCCGCCAGCGCCTCCAGTGACGTCTCCTGGATGCCCTGCTGCTGGGCCCACATCGGTGCGAAGTCCGAGTCGAGGACGATCAGCGCCGTGTTGTACGGGCGCCGGTCGCCGATGCAGCACGCCTGGCCGATCAGCGGGTCGGCGGACTTCAGGTGGGCCTCGATGTTCGCCGGCGACATGTTCTTGCCGGCGGCGTTGATGATGATCTCCTTCTTGCGGTCGACGATCTTGAGATAGCCCTCCTCGTCGAACTGCCCGATGTCGCCGGTGTGCAGCCAGCCCTCGGGGTCGATCGCCTCAGCGGTCTGCTCGGGCTTGTTGCGGTAGCCGGACATCACGACACCGCCGCGAATCAGCACCTCTCCGTCTGCGGCGAGCGTGATCTCGATGCCGGGCGCCGGCGGGCCGAC
The DNA here is from genome assembly GCA_017882425.1 of Solirubrobacteraceae bacterium. GTDB lineage: Bacteria > Actinomycetota > Thermoleophilia > Solirubrobacterales > Solirubrobacteraceae > F1-60-MAGs163. The sequence continues at coordinate 11,458 of JADGPM010000074.1, read as the reverse complement.
CGTCCCGATGCGGATCTTCTCCGGCGGGTTCACGGTTCCGGCGCCGCACGTCTCCGACATGCCCCACAGCTCGGACAGGGGCAGGCCGATCGCGTGGAAGAACTCGAGCACCTCGACGGGCGTGGGCGCCGCGCCGACGTTGATCGCGACGACCTCGTCGAGCCCGAGCATGGCGCGCCAGCCCGCGAAGAACTGCGCGTCGGCAGCCGCCACGCGCTCGGCCAGGTCGGCGGGAACCTCGTTCCCGGCCTGCTCGAGACGCACCTTCGCCAGCGCGTCGGCGACCGCCGACTCGAGCGCGGCGCGCTGCTCGTCGGGCTGGGTGTGGATCATCGTCTCCAGGCCGGCCTTCAGCTTCTCCCAGATCCGCGGGACCGCGAAGAACCAGTGCGGGCGGACCTCCGGGAGCACCTGGAGCACCTCACGCGGGTTCTCGCACGTGGTGATCTCGAAGCCGAAGACGACCGGCAGGTAGTGGTGCGCGTTGCGCTCGGCGATGTGGGCCGCCGGCAGCCAGGAGACGACGCGCGCCTGCGGTGGGAACTGGACGATGTCGTCGATGCCCTCGACCGCCGTGATCAGGTTGCGGTGCAGGAGCTGAACGCCCTTGGGCGGGCCGGTCGTGCCCGACGTGTAGATCAGCGTGAGGACGTCGTCCGGGCCGATCGCGGCGACCGCGGCGTCCGCGTCGAAGTCCGGGTTGGAGCCCTCGACGTCCGCCAGCGCGATCGTCCCCTCCGGCGCGCCCTCGGCCGGCGGGTCGATGAGGATCACGTGCTCGACGTCCGGCAGCTGCTCGCAGGACTTCAGCACGACCGGCAGGTAGGCCTGCTCGGTGATGATGACCTTCGCCCCCGCGTCGGAGACGACGTAGGCGATCTGGTCCGGCGTGTACGTCTGGTAGATCGAGAACGGCGTCCCGCCGACGGTCATGACGGCGAGGTCCATGAGGTGGAACTCCGGGCGGTTGCCGAGCATCAGCGCGACCGTCGAGCCGGGTGTCACCCCGAGCTCCACGAGCCCGCCGGCGACCGCGTCGACGCGCGAGCGCAGCTCGCTCCACGTCAGCGACACGCTGCCGTCCCGTGTGCGGACGGCCACCTGATCGGCGTTCTCGCGCGCGGTGAGATGGAACGCCTCGGCGATCGTCTTCGCCTGACGCGCCTGCTTGGCAACGACACTGCTCTCCATCGGTGGTGTCCTCCTGCTCGCTCCGCGATCGCGCGACCTCGCGCCCGCCCGGAACCTATCGAGAATCGACGGACGGCGATCGATTCATGACGCCGGCGTCATCTTACGCTGAAGCCCTGGCCCTCGAGCCGGCCGATGTCGTTCGTGAGGCCGATCGCGAACAGGCAGATGATGAGCACGAAGCCGACGACGCTCGCGCGCTCCATCACGGCGAACGGGATCGCCCGGCCGCGGACCTTCTCGGCGAGCGCCCAGAAGATGTGCCCGCCGTCGAGCGGCAGGAACGGGAAGAGGTTCACCAGCGCCAGCGACAGGGAGATGATCGCCAGGATGTTCAGCGCGTAGAGCCAGTCGAACGAGATCGCCTGGCGCGTCGTCTCGTAGGAGCCGACGACGCCGGAGACGTCCTTGCGCGCCTTCTCGCTGTAGAAGATCTTCGCGATCGCGCTCACCGTCACCGTCGAGACGCGCCACATCTCCTTCACGCTCTGGCCGGCCGCGCCGACCGGACCGTAGCTCTGGTGGTCGGTGGCGAAGTCGAAGCCCAGGCGCGCACGGCCCGCCGCGGCGTCGTAGCGCGGCGTGATCTGGAAGGTGCGCAGCGTCCCGGCGCGGCGGACCGTCACGGCCGCCGGCGTGACGGCCGCGCAGCCGTCGACCTGGCGCCCCGCGCAGTGATGCGTGGCGATCTGCTTGGAGAGCGCCGGGATGTCGCCCCGGCGGCCGTCGACGGCGATCAGCCGGTCGCCCGGCTTCAGGACGGCCGCGGCGGGCTTGCCGGCCTCGAGCCTGTGCACGCGATCCGTCGGGCTGTTCGTCCCGGCGAAGCCGTAGAGGGCGTAGAGGATCAGGAACGCGATCAGGAAGTTCATCCCGGGCCCGGCCGCGATCACGACGACCCGCTTCCAGACCGGCATGCGGTGATAGGCGCGGTAGGCGACCTCCTCGGGCACCTCCTCGTTCGCCGTCATCCCGGTGATCCGCACGTAGCCGCCGAGCGGGATGACGCCGATCGCGTACTCCGTCTCCCCCCGCTGCCGCTTCCAGATATGCGGCGGGAAGAACAGCGAGAACCGCTCCACCCGCATGCCGACGGCCTTCGCCGCGGCGAAGTGGCCGAACTCGTGCAGCAGGATCAGCGCTGCGAAGCCCAGGAACGCGAGGAGGAAGCTCACTCCACCCGAGTGTAGGGCCGCAACCCAGGTCGCCGCCCCGCTTCGACGGATGCCCGGGTCAGCCGCCGGTGCGCTCGAGCGCGCCGCTGAAGAGGCAGCCGCTTCCGGCGGTGAACGCGGTCGCTGCGCCCGGCGGGCTCCCCTCCTGGGCTCCGACGGCGACCTGGCCGCTGAATGCCGCGGCGTCCCCGCTGACGAGGCTGAAGGCCCCCGCGGGGCCACCGGCGAACCGGGCGGCGTCCGGGCCGGCGGCGGTGACCGAGCGGATCCGGCGCCGGACCTCGGTGGTCGCCGGTCCCAGGGTGTCGCCGGCCGCGGAGCCCTGCAGGGTCGAGTCCGGGCTGTCGAGCAGGCCCCCGGCCACGCTCGCGCGGACGAAGACCAGGGCCTGGACGTCCGGGCCCGCGGAGGTGTCGCGCAGACAGCGGGCGTAGAGGCTGATCATCCCGAGGTCGGCAAGCGGGATCTCCGGCGAGGCGGCGAGCGCCGCTGCGAGGTTCGCGCCGCTCGTGGCGGAGGCGCGCTTGAAGAACCGCGCGTGCCCGGCCAGCTCGTCCGCGCTGCCGGCGGTCGTCGCGCTGCCCGCCGTCGTCGCGCTCGCGGCGGTGCCGGCGCTCGCGGCGTTCACCGCGTTGAGGGCGCTGGTCGCGTTCTGCGCCGTGACGGCGTTGGCGGCCGTGGGCACCGGGCCGAGCTTGGCCTCGTTGATCTGCAGGCCGGTCAGCGTGTTGTTCTTCAACCGGATCCCGGAGATCGAGTGCTGCTTGATCGTCCGGCCGCTGATGACGCGCGCGGCGAACCCGGACGCGTCATGGGCCAGGGCTGGACCGGCGACCGACAGGACGAGCGCGACCAGCGCGATCAGGACCGCCGGCGACGGACGCCGGCGCCGTGTCCGGAACATGGTTCTCCTTCGTGAAGCGACGCGCGGAACGCTACGAGGCGGCGCGGACGACGAGCTGCTCGGCGGCGCACTCGCGCGCCAGGCGATCGGCCTCGTAGAGCGTGTCGAACGCCCGCACCGCGGTGGCGGGCACGCGCTCGAGCGTCGCCTCGATGACCTCGGCGATGCCGAGGAACGACAGCCGTCCTGCGAGGAACGCGTGCACGGCGACCTCGTTGGCGGCGTTGAGCACGCACGGCGCCGTACCGCCCGCGAGTGCAGCCTCGCGAGCCAGCCGCAGACAGGCGAAGGTCTCCATGTCGACGGGCTCGAAGGTCAGCGCGCCGACCTGCGCGAGGTCGAGCGCGCGGACCGGGAGCTCGACGCGCTCGGGCCAGTGCAGCGCGTAGGCGATCGGGACGCGCATGTCCGGGTGCCCGAGATGCGCGAGCGACGCCCCGTCACAGAGCTGGATGTACGAGTGCACGATCGACTGGGGGTGCACGACGACGTCGATCCGCTCGTACGGCGTGCCGAACAGGTGGTGTGCCTCGATCACCTCGAGGCCCTTGTTCATGAGGGTCGCCGAGTCGATCGTGATCTTCCCGCCCATCTCCCAGGTCGGGTGGCGCAGGGCGTCCTCGACCGTCACCGCGGCGAGCTCGTCGCGCGTTCGGCCGCGGAACGGCCCGCCCGAGGCCGTCAGGACGAGGCGGTCGACGGCGCCCGCCTGCTCCCCCGCGATGAGCTGGTGCAGCGCCGAGTGCTCGGAGTCCACCGGCAGCACGCGCGCACCGGTCGCCTCGGCGAGCTGCATCACGAGCTCGCCGCCGACGACGAGCGACTCCTTGTTCGCGAGCGCCAGGTCGATCCCCTCGCCGAGCGTCGCCACCGTCGGGCCCAGACCCGCGGATCCCACCAGCGCGTTGAGGACGACGTCGGCGCCGGATTCGACCACGAGCGCCACGAGGCCCTCGGGCCCGCCGAGGACCTCGCCGTCCCACGCCGCGGCCGCCTGCGCCGCTGCCTCGGGGTCGGCGAGCGCGATGCGCCGGACGCCCTGGCGGCGGGCCTGCTCGACGAGCGGCTCCCACGAGCGCGCGGCGCTCAGCCCGACGATCTCGAGGTCGTCGCTGCGGTCCACGACGTCGAGCGCCTGGACGCCGATGGAGCCGGTCGAGCCGAGGACGAGGAGGCGGCGGGGCATCGCTGCGACAGTCTGACGGACCGGCCCGGAGGATCCGGGCCGGCGGTACGATCCACCGATGCTCGACGCCGTGGAGGCGGGGCTCAACAGCCTGCGGATGATGCCGTGCCCGGGATGCGGTGAGCGCGCGCTCGCCACCCCGGAGCAGCGCACCGGTGCGCTCGTCGCGACGTGCGCCCGCTGCGACGCGCGGTTCGACGCGCTCGCCGAGGTGCTGGTCGTCGCCGACCCCACGAGCATGCTCGGCGGCTGCTGCGCGGGCTTCCGTCGCCATGACCTGCGCTGGCGTGAGGCCCCGGACGCACCCGAGCGCACGACGCGCTTCGAGACGTGGGCCCAGGACCACATCCTGCTGCGCCCGGACGACTCCGTGACGCTGCTGTTCGAGGCCGGGGATCTGCATCCCGGCCGCCGCGGACGCCCGATGCCGCTGATGGTCGGCAACCACACCGTGCGCCGGGCATGGGCGCTGGTGGGGTCAGCGCCTGTCGTGACGCTCCGGTGATGCGGGCGCCCGCTCGGGCGCGTGGATGACGGTCCCGCACCCCTCGACCGGGCGGAGCCGGGATCGCGTCGGCGACGTCACCCGAGCATGGCCTTCCACACGTAGTACCCGACCACCACGGAGAACGCGACCGCGTCCAGCCGGTCGAGCACGCCGCCGTGCGCGCCGAACACCGACCCCGAGTCCTTCGTGTCCGCCTCGCGCTTGACGTAGCTCTCGAAGAGGTCGCCGATCGGCGCGATCAGCGCGACGGAGATCCCGAGGATCAGCGCGTCGACGCCCGTCAGCCAGTCGTCGTAGAGGCCGGCGAACCATGCCCCGAGGGTCCCCACGACGATGCCGATGATGAGACCCTCGACGCTCTTGTTCGGCGAGATCGACGGGGCCAGCTTGCGCCGCCCGAAGGCCCGACCGCCGATGTAGGCGCCGGTGTCCCCCAGGAACGTCGCCACGAGCACCACGACGACGACCCCGCCCCCGTGCGGCAGGTCGCGCAGGAGCACGGCGTGCGCGAACGCCAGCCCGATCCAGGCGACGCCGAAGATCGCCACGGTCATGCCCGCCACTCCGGCGCGCCGCGGCTGGGCGAGGCCGAGCAGGAAGATCACCGGGATGCCCGCGACGAATGCGAGCAGCACCGTCGAGGCGCCGCCGGCGCGCGCCGCGACCATCACGCCGGCGAGCGCGACGATCCCACCCAGGATCGCGGGCCGCGCGCGCCCGTACATCGTGAACAGCTCGCGCAGCGCCATGACGGCGAGGACGAACAGCCCTGCCGTGAAGACCCAGCCACCGGCCGCGACGAGCACGATCGCCAGCGCGACGAGCGGGACCGCCGTCAGGATGCGCGCGCCGAGCTCCGAGCGCTGATTGCGGCGCTCCGTGCTGCGCGAACGGCGCTGGCTGGGCGCCGCGCGGCGCCGTGGCGGCCGGGCGGCCACCTCAGCGCCCCCCGAAGCGCCGTGAGCGCTGCTCGAACTCGTCGAGCGCCGCGATCAGCGCCTCGCGCGTGAAGTCGGGCCAGAGCTCGTCGCGGAAGACGAGCTCGGAGTACGCGGCCTGCCAGAGCAGGTAGTTCGACAGGCGCTGCTCCCCGCTGGTGCGGATGACGACGTCCGGCTCGTGCATCTCGGGGGCGTAGAGCAGCGCGCGGAACGCGTCCTCGCCCCCGCCCTCGTAGCGTTCGGCAGCGTCGAGGATCTCAGCGCGCCCGCCGTAGTTGAAGGCCACGAACAGCGTGATGCGATCCCCGGCGGCAGTGACGCGCTCGGCCTCGTCCATCTGCTCGAGCAGCGCCCCCGCGACACCCTCGCGGCGCCCGATGAAGCGCATGCGCACGCCCTCGTCGCGCAGCTCCGGCGTCTCGTCGCGGATGCGCTCGGAGAACATCCGCATCAGCGCGGTGACCTCCTCCGCGGGACGCGCCCAGTTCTCGGTCGAGAACGAGTAGACGGTGAGCTCCTTCACGCCGAGCTCGGCGGCGTCCATGAGGCGGGCCTTGACGGTGTCCGCGCCGGCGCGGTGACCCTCGATCGTGGGCAGCCCGCGCTCGGCGGCCCAGCGACCGTTGCCGTCGGTGATGATGGCGACGTACCGCGCCGCGCGGCCGCCTGCGGCCATCACACCTCCATGATCTCCGCTTCCTTGCCCTTCAGGAACCCGTCGAGGTCGTTGATCCTCGCGTCGGTCAGCTTCTGCAGCTCGACCTCGCCGCGGTGCTCGTCGTCGGAACCCACCTCGCCCTCGGACCGCAGCTCGCGCAGGTCATGCATGATGTCGCGCCGAACGTTGCGGATCGCGATCCGCCCCTCCTCGGCGATGTGCCGCACCTGCTTGACGAGGTCGCGGCGGCGCTCCTCGTTGAGCTCCGGGATCGAGAGGCGGATCAGCTTGCCGTCGTTGCTCGGCGTGAGACCGAGGTCGGTCTCCATGATCGCCTTCTCGATGACCTTGATCGACGACTGGTCGAACGGCTGCACGGACAGCAGCCGGACCTCCGGGGCGTTGATCGTCGCCAACTGCTTGAGCGGCGTCGGCGCCCCGTAGTAGTCGACGACGACGCGGTCGAGCAGCGCCGGGCTGGCCCTTCCGGTGCGCACAGAGGCGAACTCGACGTTCGTGCTCTCCACGGACTTGGTCATGCGTTCGCCCGCGTCTGCGAGCAGCTCATCGATGATCTCGCTCATGTGGTCACCAGGGTTCCGACCCGCTCGCCGCACACTATCCGGTCGATGTTCCGTTCGTCGTCCATGTTGAAGACGTAGATCGGGATGTCGTTCTCCATGCAGACCGTGAGCGCTGTGGCGTCCATGACCTTCAGGCCGCGCTGCAGCGCATCCATGTGCGTGATCGCCGGAATCAGCTGCGCCTCGGGGTCCTCGCGCGGGTCCGCGCTGTAGACGCCGTCGACGCCGTTCTTGGCCATCAGGATGGCCTCGGCGTGGATCTCCGTCGCCCGCAGGGCCGCCGCGGTGTCGGTGGTGAAGAACGGGTTGCCCGTGCCGGCCGCGAAGATGACGATGCGGCTCTTCTCGAGGTGGCGCATCGCGCGGCGGCGGATGTAGGGCTCGGCGACCTCGGCGACGCCGATCGCCGACTGGATGCGGACGTGCAGGCCGAGCTTCTCGAGCGCGTCCTGGAGCGGGAGCGCGTTGAGCAGCGTCGCGAGCATGCCCATGTAGTCAGCTGTGGCACGGTCCATCCCGGCGGCCGCACCGCTCATGCCGCGGTAGATGTTGCCCGCTCCGACGACGATCGCGATCTCGACGCCGCGATCGTGCACGGTACGGATCTGCTCGGCGACGGCGCGCAGGCGGGCCGGATCGGTGCCGTATTCAAGGTCTCCCATGAGGGATTCGCCGGACAGCTTGAGGAGGACTCGGCGGAAGACTGGCTGGTCGGCTGGCACTGGGTGATGACCCTAGCGACGTTGGCCGCGCGGATGCCCGGTGGGTGGTCCCGGCTCCGGCTTGCGCCCGGAGAGCGCGTCCTCGCCGAGCGGCGGCGGGGTCGCAGGCCGGTTTGGAGTTCCCTCATGCATGGAGATCCGCTCCGGCCGGCGCGTGATCGGGTTCATGAGCGGCGACCAGCAGGACCCGGACATGATGTGCGAGGTCTCCATCCTCGCCCCGACCGACCTCGTCGAGGAGCACGAGCTCCAGGCGGTCGCCGAGCATCCTTGACCGTCGGCGGACCTGCGCGTTACGCTTCGAAATCGAGGGCATCATCCTGAGGTTCGTCCGGCTGGACGAGCAGCACGATCTGACTTCCGTGGGTTCATCGATCCCGGAGGTCAGAATGTCCACGGCGACCACGAAGCCCGAATCGGCTCTCGAGCAGTCCGGGCCGACGAAGCACGAGGCGGCAGTCATGCGGACCCTCGCATGGGCCGACGAGGCGGCGGCCAACCACGACTACGCCGGTGCGCTGGAGTGGCTCGCGGTCATCGAGGCGATCGGCTGCCCGATCTCAGAGGAGCACCTGGGCAAGCAGGCCACCTGGGCGCTCGCACACGGAAGCGCCTCGCGGTGAGCGCAATGCGTGCGGTTTCGCGACGTGCCGGCGGTGCCTTCGCCAGCCGCACGAGTGGCCCTTCGGACGACACGCGAGCTGTGCCGGCCCTCGGATCCCGGTGCAGCCGTCTGCTGCGGCAGCGGCTCACGCGAGTACGAGCACTCGCGGTAGACCTGGGCGCGCCGAGGGGCGGGTGCCGCTGCGCGGCGTGAACCTGCTCGATGATGGCCAGCCGGACCGGGCTACGCCCCGACCGCAAACCGCACAAAGCGGCGAATGACGACGTTCTCGCCCGTCTTCGCCGACAGGTCCGCGCGCAACTGATCGATCGTCTTGTTGTCGTGCTTGTCGCCGTTGACGTGCACCTGGGGCAGCAGCGCGATCTCGCCGAGCCACTTGTTCAGCATGCCTTCGACGATCTTCGGGCGGATGTTCTCGGGCTTGTCGGCGGCCTGCTGCGCGAAGACGCGCGACTCGGCGTCGCGAGCCTCCTGCGGCACGTCGTCGGGGCTGACGTACTCCGTCTGCGGCGTGGCGGCGATGTGCATCGCGACCTCGCGGGCGAACGCGATGAACTCGTCGTTCTTGGCGACGAAGTCCGTGTTGCAGTCGACCTCGACGAGGACGCCGACCTTGCCGTTGGCGTGGATGTAGGACTGGATGGTGCCCTCGGCGGCCTCGCGGCCTGAGAGCTTGCCGAGCTTGTTGCCCATCTTGACCCGCAGGATCTCGACGGCCTTGTCCATGTCGCCCGATGCCTCGGTCAGGGCGTTCTTGCAGTCCATCATCCCGGCGCCGGTCTGCTTGCGCAGGGCGGCGACGTCGGAAGCGGCGATCGTGCTCATGCGGGGGTGTCCTCCTGTGCTGGCGCGTCCGGTGCCGGCGCGGTCTCGACGTTCTCTGCTGCGGCCTGCTCGACGGCCTCCGGCGTTGCCTGCGGGATCGCGGACTCGACGGCCGCCTCCTGGGCGGGCGTGGCCTCGGCGACCGCGACGGGCTCCGCGGCTGCCTGCGCGACGGCCTCGGGGGTCGCCTGCGGGGCGACCGACTCCTCGGCGACCGCGGCTGCGGCAGCAGCTGCTGCGGCGGCCTCGGCCTCCTTGCGCGCCTGCTCCTCGGCCTCGCGCGCGGCGCGCTCCTCGGCCTCGCGGCGGGTCTTCTCCTCGGCCTCCTGGCGGGCCTTCTCCTCCTCGGCGAGGAACTGCAGGCGGTTCTCGGCGACGACGTCGGCCAGGCCGTCGGAGATGACCTTGCACGCACGCATGCCGTCGTCGTTGCCCGGGATGACGTACTCGATGCCGTCCGGGTCGCAGTTCGTGTCGACGAGCCCGATCACCGGGATGCGCAGGCGGTGTGCCTCGCGAACGGCGATCTCCTCGACCTTGAGATCGATGACGAAGACGGCGTCCGGCGGGCGCTGCATGTGCTTGACGCCGCCGAGGTTGGCCTGGAGCTTCTCGAGGTCGGCGAGCGCGGACAGCCGCTCACGCGTCGGCAGGAGGTCCAGCTGGCCCTCGGCCTGGTAGCGCTCGAGGTCGTGCAGGCGCCGGATGCGGTTGCTGATCGTCTGGTAGTTCGTCAGCAGCCCGCCGAGCCAGCGGTGGTTGACGTACGGCATGCCGGCACGCTCGGCCGCGTCCTTGATCGCGTCGCGCGCCTGCTTCTTGGTGCCGACGAACAGCACGATCCCGCCGCGCGAGGCGACCTGGGCGACGAACTCCTGGGCCTGGCGCAGGAGGGCGTCCGTGCGCAGCAGGTCGATGATGTAGATCCCGTCGCGCTCGCCGTAGATGTAGCGGCGCATCTTCGGGTTCCAGCGGCGCGTCTGATGCCCGAAGTGGACACCGGCCTCCAGCAGCTCCTTCAGTCCGACCTCGGACTCAGACATGGTGGTGCTCCCTTGTTCGATTGGTGCTGGTTCCCGCGGGTGGCGCCGGAGGATCCGGACGGCGCGTCAGATGCGCGTCCGGGCAGGGCCTCAGGGCCGGAAGTCCCACGGGGTCGTGGTTGAACTGCAGAAGCAGGGAATGGTAGCCGCTTGCGCCCCTCAGGCGGGGTCTGCGCCGCCCGCCAGGAGCAGCGCCGCCTCGAGGTCGGCGGGCAGCGGCGAGGTGACGTCGATCGGCTCCCCTGTGACGGGGTGCGTGAAGGCCAGCCGCGCGGCGTGGAGGAACTGGCGCTGCAGGCCGTAGCGGCCTGCTGTCCCGTACGCGGGATCGCCGGCGACCGGATGGCCGATCGCCTTCATGTGCGCGCGGATCTGGTGGGTGCGGCCCGTCTCCAGCCGGATGCGCAGGAGGGTCGTCTCGGGCAGCGCGCGCTCGATCTCGAAGTGCGTGACGGCGTCGCGCGGGTCGTCGGTGTCGGTCGACATCACGGTGCGCTCGCGCCGGTCGCGCCCGATCGGGGCGTCGATCGTGCCGGAACGTGACGGCGGGCGGCCCTCGACGAGCGCGAGGTACTCCCGCGTGATCTCGCGGCGCTGGAGCGCCTCCTTGAGCAGGCGGTGGACCTCCTCGTCGCGTGCGACGACGAGCAGGCCCGACGTGTCGCGGTCCAGGCGGTGCACGATCCCCGGGCGCTCGGGCGCCTCGCCGCCCGCGGCGCGCCCCGCGAGCGCCTGGACGAGCGTGCCCGTCGCGTGGCCGCGGGCCGGGTGCACGACGACGCCGGCCGGCTTGTCGACGATCAGCAGGTGCGCGTCCTCGTAGGCGATGCGAAAGTCGGCCGGCACGTCGTCGGGCGCGGGCCCGGGCCGCCCGTCGTGCTCGTCGATCGTGACCTGCTGCCCGGCCCTGACGCGGTGGCGCTTGGGCACGGCGACCCCGTCCACGAGGACCTGCCCGGCGTCGATCAGCCGCTGCGCACGGCTGCGCGAGCCGAGCGGGCCGGCGAGCACGCTGTCCAGGCGCTCCCCCGCCTGCTCAGGCGTGATCTGCAGGTCCATGCTCGACATCCTGCCCGTGCTGCTCGGCGCGCTCGCG
>JADGPM010000073.1 GCA_017882425.1 Solirubrobacteraceae bacterium | reverse complement strand
GTGAGCGCCCCGACCGCGATCAGGACGCTTGGACGCGCGCGACCATCAGAGCGCCACGACTCCCGCCTCGGACCAGGTGGCGCAGTTCGCGCTCGGCCTGCGTGCGCGTCAGCCCGTGAGCCTTCCGGTGCCGTATGAGCGCTTGCCCATGCACGAACTATGTCGTGCGAGAAGGCCACCTAGCCACCCCCGAATTGGAACCATATTGGAACCACAGAGGCGCCCGAGAACGCCCCGGAAAGAGCAAATCCCGCCTGGCGAGAGGCGGGATCTGCATAGCGGGGGCGGGATTCGAACCCGCGACCTTCGGGTTATGAGCCCGACGAGCTACCAGACTGCTCCACCCCGCGACGTACCGTCAGGATAGCAATCGCCGGGCCGTCCGGGCCACCGCGGCGAGGCTCCGCGGACCGATGCATCGCGGCCTTCGCGCCGGGCCTCGTCGGCGCCGCGCTCAGCCGGTGCCGCCGCGCACCTGTCGCAGCAGCGCCCCGCCGATCGTCACCGGGTGATTGACGAGCGTCGCGATGCGCCCCTTCAGCGTCAGCGGGTCGTGCGCGATGCCGAGCTGGCGCAGGATCGTCGCCGAGTCGAAGTAGACGCGCTCGCAGACGATCCCCTCGCCGCGCGGCTCGAAGACGAAGATCGCCAGGGTGCGGCAGGTGAAGGCCCGACCGGTCGCGGGCAGCCCGCGAAACGAGCCCAGGTGCGTGCCGAGGAGGGTGAACTCGACGATCACCGCGTCGTCGGCGTGATACATCGCGATCAGCTCGTTGCGCTGATCGGGGAACGCCGTGCGCGTCTCCTCGAAGTACTGCGCAACGCGCGCCTCGCCGTCGAAGACGTCCCCGGTCGGGATGATCTCGTAGCGCGGGTGGTCGAACGTCCCCATCGTGACGTCGAACTCGTGGCGGTTCTCGGACTCCATGTGCTCGCGCACGAGGGCCTCACGGCGGTCGCGCAGCGTGGGGGCGGCGGTCATGCGGCGACCCTACCCAGGCCGGGCAGGCCCGCGCCGGCGGGCGCGTGATCCCGGTGCTGCGGCTCGGGCGCGTCTGACCGAAACCCTCAGCCTCGCGGCGCGTTCCAGGTGTATGAACGCTCGCCGCCTCCTGCCCGCCGTCGCCGCCGCGGTGATGCTCGTCCCACCCGCCCTCGCCGCCGCGCCTGCGGGCGCCGCGACGTGGGGCACGCCGACGACCCTCGCGGGATCGGGCGACGTGAACTCCAGCGTCTCGGTCGGCACGAACGGCACCGCCGCGATCGCCTACGTCGCCAACGGCGTGCGCGTCGCCGTGCGCAACCCGGGCGGCCGCTGGGGCACGCCGGTGCGCGTCTCGCAGGGCAGCTTCAACGTGACCGGCCCGTCGGTCGCCGTCGACGGCAAGGGCGGCGTGATCGTCGCCTGGACGCAGGACGGCAACCCCAGGGGCGGCGGGCTCGTCCGCGGCCCGCTGACGATCCGCGCGATCATCCGCGCGCGCAGCGGGACGTGGGGCACGGTCCACCAGATCGGCACGAGCAGCCACTTCATCGAGGCCAACGCCCATGTGGCCGCAAACGCCGGCGGCGAGGCGATCGTCGTCTGGAACGGCGTCGAGCAGCTCAGCGGCACGCGCCGCACGCAGGCCGTCCAGTCCTCGTTCCGCCGCGCGGGCAAGCCGTTCGGCGGCGTGCAGACGATCCGTGAGCCCGAGGCCCCGCGCGGCATCAGCGGCGCGGTCGTCGCCATCGACGGCGGCGGCAGCGCCTACGCGGCGTGGACGAACGACGCGAACGGGCCGATCGTCCGCATCGCCACGCGCTCGCGCGGCGGCTCGGGCTCCTGGGGCACGGCCCGCACCATCGGCCCGAAGCAGTCCAGCAACCCGGTCATCGCGGTCACGCCCGACCGCACGGCGATCGTCGCCTGGCACCAGGCCGGCGTCGACTCGGAGGGCAACGGGCTGCAGGTCGGCGCGCTGATGTCCGCCGCGCGCCTGCCGACCGGCGGGACGCTCACGACGCCCCAGCAGGTCTCCGCCACGAAGACGCGCGCCTACGCGCTGGCCGTCGCGCGCTCCGGCGAGGCGATGCTCGCGTTCAATGCCGACCCGAGCACGAACGCCTCCGCGTCGCCGACGACCGTCCTGCGCGTCGCGGTCCGGCCCGCCGCCGGCGGCGCGTTCGGTGCCGAGCAGGAGGTCGCCGGCACCGATCCGGGGCAGTACGGCGGCGCGCTCACCTACCTCGCGGACGGCACAGCGCTCTACGCCTGGGGCGCCGGGGACGGCGCGGTCCGGTCCGTCGCACGGCCCGCCGGCGGCGCGTTCGGCGCACCGGAGCTCGTCATCGCCAAGGGCCTCTACCCGCGCGTGGGCGCGTCCGGCAACACGGCCGTCGCCGTGTGGTCCGTGGCGATCGGCAGCAGCGTGCGCATCGCCACCGCCGATCGCCGCTGAGCCCACCCGCGGATAGGGTCGCGGCGATGGCCCGCGTCTTCGTCACCCGTCCCCTGCCCGGCACCGCGGTCGAGCGCCTGCGGGCGGCCGGCCATGAGGTGACCGTCCACCCTGGCCCGCTCCCGCCCACGCGCGCCGAGCTCGAGGCGGGGGTCGCCGAGGCGCAGGGGCTGCTCTGCCTCCTGACCGAGACCGTCGACGCGGCGCTGCTCGACCGGGCACCACGGCTGCGGGCGATCGCGAACTACGCGGTGGGCTCGGACAACGTGGACCGCGGCGCGGCCGCCGCCCGCGGCATCCCGGTCGGCGTCACGCCCGACGTGCTGACCGACGCCACCGCGGACCTCGCGCTCGCGCTGCTGCTCACGGCCGCGCGGCAGCTGCCCGCCGCCGCGCAGTCGGTGCGCGACGGGGAGTGGCGCACCTTCGAGCCGCAGGGCTGGCTCGGCCTGGAGCTGCGGGGCGCGTGCCTGGCGGTCGTCGGGTACGGGCGGATCGGCCGCGCCGTCGGCGAGCGCGCCGCCGCCTTCGGCATGGAGATCCTCCCCGTCGGCCGCCACGACGACCTCCGCGCGGCACTGTCGCGTGCGGACGCCGTCACGCTGCACTGCCCGCTGACCGAGCGCACGCGGCACCTGATCGACGCCGGTGCTCTGGCCGCGATGCGGCCCGGCGCGATCCTCGTCAACACCGCGCGCGGCGGCGTCGTCGACCAGGTCGCGCTCGCCGCGGCGCTGCGCGCCGGCGTCATCGGCGCGGCTGCGCTGGACGTCACCGATCCCGAGCCGCTGCCGGCGGACGATCCGCTGCTCGCGGCGCCCAACGTGTTCGTCCTGCCGCACATCGGCTCTGCGACCCACGCCGCGCGGGAGCGGATGTCCGGTCTGGCGGCCGACAACCTGCTCGCGGCGCTCGCGGGGGCCCCGATGCCCCATCCGGCGTAGTCTCCCGCTCCGGTCCATGCGCATCGCGGTCGTCGACATCGGCACGAACTCCACACGCCTGCTCGTCGCCGACGTCGACGCGAGCGCGGGCACCGTGCGCGAGCTCGAGCGCCGCAGCGAGGTCACACGGCTGGGGGCCGGCCTGGAGGCCAGCGGCCGCCTCTCCGACGAGGCGATGGCCCGCGTGTTCGCCACGCTCGACGGCTACGCCGAGATCATGGACGCGGTCGGCG
>JADGPM010000325.1 GCA_017882425.1 Solirubrobacteraceae bacterium | reverse complement strand
GTACGCGGCGACCCGGATAAGCTCCTTTCGTGCCCGCGTCCGTGATCCTTGGCAGCGCCCGCACGCCGATCGGCAAGCTCGGCGGCGCGCTTGCCTCGCTCGAGGCGACCCAGCTGGGGGCGGTCGCGATCACGGGTGCGCTCGAGCGTGCCGATGTCGCACCGGAGCAGGTCGAGCATGTGGTCATGGGCACGGTGCTGCAGGCCGGCCAGGGGATGATCCCCTCGCGCCAGGCACAGCACCTCGCGGGGATCCCGGTCTCGGTCAGCTCGGAGACGATCAACAAGGTGTGCGCGTCGGGGATCCGGGCGGTGGCGCTGCTCGACACCGCAATTCGCGCCGGCGACCTCGACGTGGGCGTGGGCGGCGGCATGGAGTCGATGTCGCAGGCGCCGTACCTGCTCGAGGGCGCGCGGTTCGGGTTGCGGATGGGCGATGGGGTCGCGCGCGACGTGATGCTGCGCGACGGCCTTGAGAGCCCGTGGAGCGGCAAGCACATGGCGGCCGAGGCGAGCGAGGTCGCCGCCGAGCTCGAGATCACCAGGGCGGAGATGGACGGCTGGTCGGTTCGCTCTCACGAGCTTGCGATCGCCGCGATCGACGAGGGCCGTATGGCCGAGGAGATCGTCCCGGTCACGGTTGCCAAGCGCAGGGAGCAGACCGTCGTCTCGGTCGATGAGGGGCCGCGGCGCGAGACGACCCTCGAAGCGCTTGCGAAGCTGCCGCCGATCTTCGTCGAGGGCGGCACCCACACCGCCGGCAACTCGCCCGGCGTCAACGACGGCGCGGCAGCGCTCGTCGTCGCGAGCGAGGACTGGGCCAAGGCCAACGCGCGGGAGCCGCTCGCCGCGATCGTCGCGCACGCGCAGGCCGCGGATGACTTCGCCTATCTCGCGCGCTCGCCGGCGCTGGCGGTCCGCAAGGCGCTCGCCAAGGCGGGACTGAGCGCTGCGGACATCGACGTGTGGGAGATCAACGAGGCGTTCGCCTCGGTCGTGTTGCAGTCGATCCGCATGCTCGCGATCGACGAGAGCCGCGTCAACGTAAACGGCGGCGCGGTCGCGCTCGGGCACCCGATCGGCGCCTCCGGCGCGCGCATCCTCGCCACCCTGGTCAACGAGCTGCGCCGCCGCGGCGGCGGCCTCGGCTGCGCCGCGATCTGCTCCGGCGGCGCCCAGGGCGACGCCGTGATCGTGCGCGCCTGAGATGTTGCGCGGATAGGATTTGCGCGCCGCCGGTCCACGCATGCCCGCCACCACGAGCCAGAAGAAGATCCGTGTTGTCGTCGCCAAGCCGGGGCTCGACGGCCACGATCGCGGTGCCAAGATCATCGCGCGCGCGCTGCGCGATGCCGGCATGGAGGTGATCTACACGGGCCTTCACCAGACGCCCGAGCAGATCGTTGAGACGGTGATCCAGGAGGACGCCGACGCGGTCGGCCTGTCGATCCTCTCGGGTGCGCACATGACGCTGGTGCCGCGCGTCGTCGCGCTGCTGCGCGAGCAGGGTGCTGGCGACGTCGTCGTGACGGTCGGCGGGACGATTCCCGCCGAGGACATCCCCGCGCTCAAGGAGCTGGGCGTCGCCGAGGTCTTCACGCCGGGTGCTTCGACGAGCGCGGCGATCGAGTTCATCCGCGGCGCCGTGGCGCGTGGCGCGTGGCGCGCGCCGGCCGCTGCGACGCCAGAGGAGGAGTCCTGAGTTGAAGATCTGCGTGCTTGTGAAGGAGGTTCCGGATGCGGGGGTGCGCAAGCGCATCGATCCGGCCAGCGGCAGGCTGGACCGCAGCGGCGAGCGCACTCTGAATCCGTATGACACGCACGCGATCGAGGCGGCGATGGTCCTGCGCGAGGGCGGCGAGGTCGAGGTCTCCGAGATCGTCGCGGTGACGATGGGGCCGGAGGGTGCGGTGCGGGCCCTGCACAAGGCGGTCTCGCTTGGCGCCGACCGCTCGGTGCATCTGTGCGACGAGGCGCTGGTGGGCTCGGATGTGGCGGCGACGGGGTATGCGCTGGCGGCCGCGCTCGAGCGTGAGCAGCCCGACCTCGTGCTGCTCGGCCAGCAGTCCGATGACGGCGAGTGCTACACGGTCGGGGCGATCGTGGCGGACCACCTGCGGATGCCTTCCCTGACGCAGGTGATCAAGCTGGACGTCGTCGACGGTGGCCTGCGCTGCGAGCGTCAGGCGGAGTACGGCTATGACACCGTCGAGGTGGCGCTGCCGGCGGTGGTGTCGGTTGGCGACGCGATCAACGAGCCGCGCTACCCGTCCCTGAAGGCGATCATGGGCGCGAAGAAGAAGCCGCTGGCGACGCTGAGCGCGGCCGAGGCCGGGATCGACCCCGGGCGCGTCGGCGCAGGCGGGTCGGGGGCGGTGTGGAGCGGAGCGCAGGAGCCGCCGGCGAAGCCGGCGGGCCAGATCATCGAGGACGAGGACACCGATGCGACAGTCGCTCAGATCATCGCGTGGCTCGAGCAGAGGAAGCTGATCTGATGGGAGACATCCTCGTCTATGCGCTGCACTACGAGGGCGCGTTCAACAACAACTCGCTGGGCGCCGTGTCCGAGGCGGCGCGCGTCGCGGCGGACCTGGGCGGTGAGGCGCATGCCGTCGTCGTGGG
>JADGPM010000324.1 GCA_017882425.1 Solirubrobacteraceae bacterium | reverse complement strand
TCCTGCGCGACCCCGCGCTGCGCGAGCGGCTCGTCGCCGCCGGCCGCGCGCGGCTGCCGGCCTTCCGCTGGGAGACGTGTGCGCAGGCGACGCTGGAGACGTTGGAGCGGGCGGTCGCGGAACGGCGGAGCCGTGGCTGAGGTCGACGCGAGCACGGTGGTGGATCCCGAGCAGATCCTCGAGCCGGACGTCCTGGACAGCTCACGGGCGGGTGCGCTCGTGCTGCGCGGCGGCGTGTGGCGCATCAGCGGGTACGCGATCGGGACGCTTGTCTCGCTCGCCGGCGTGGCCCTCGTGACGCGACACCTGGGTGTCGCCCGCTACGGGCAGTACCAGACGGTGCTGTCGCTGATCACCGTCGTGGGAGCTGTGACGGACGCGGGTATGGCCACTCTGGGCCTGCGTGAGTATTCCCAGTACTCCGGCGAGGCGCGCGACCGGATGATGGCGACGCTGCTCGGGCTCCGGCTTGCGCTGACGACGCTCGGCATTCTGATCGCGCTCGCGATCGGAGCGCTCGCCGGCTACGACGCGCAACTCGAGCTTGGCGTGCTGCTTGCAGGTGCCGGGCTCGCGCTCCAGGTCGCGCAGACCACCCTCGCCATACCGCTCAACGCCGGCCTTCGGATCGCAGCAGTGAGCATCATGGATCTCGCGCGGCAGCTGTTGACGGTTGCAGGCTTTGTGATCCTGGTGATCGCGGGCGGCGGTGTCGCAGCGTTCCTCGCCGTTCCGATCCCCGTGGGGCTGGTGCTCGTGGCTGCGTGCGCCTGGCTCGTCCGCGGCACGATCCCGCTGACCCCGAGCCTGCGCCCCCGCGAATGGGCGAAGCTGCTCCGTGCGACGGCCGCGTTCGCCGCCGCCACGGCCGCGGGCTCGGTCTACGTCTTCACGGCGATGATCCTCACGTCGTTCGTCACGAGTGCCGAGCAGACCGGCTACTTCGCGGCCTCCTTCCGCGTCATCACAGTCGCCGCCGCCGTTCCCGGAATGCTCGTGACGATCGCGTTCCCCGTGCTCTCGCGCGCCGCTCGGGACGACCACGAGCGACTGGCCTATGCGCTCCAGCGGCTGTTCGACGCGTCCGTGCTCCTGGGTGCCGCGACGGTCCTGGGCCTCGTGACCGGTGCACCCCTCATCATCCGGATCATGGCGGGTCCCACGTTCGCACCGGCGGCGGGCGTGCTGCAGATCCAGGCGTTCGCCCTGTTCGCGTCGTTCCTCCTGGTGACCTGGGGCTTCGGGCTGCTCGCACTACACCGGCACCGGCCGCTGCTCGTGGCCAACCTCGCCGCGCTCGCGGTGAGCCTGTCGCTCGTCCCGGTGCTCGCCGCGGCGCACGGCGCCAAGGGCTCTGCGATGGCGACGGTCGCCGCTGAGTCGGTCCTCGCCGCCGGGTATCTGATCGCGCTGGTCCGCGGCCACGCTGACCTGAGGCCGCGACTGAACTCCGCTGCACGTGTCATGGTCGCCGCGGCGGCCGGGGCGATCGTCGCCGTCATCCCGGGCATCGCGACGCTGCCGCAGACACTCGCGGCGCTGGTGGTGTTCTTCGTCGTCGCGCTCGCCGTCCGCGCGGTACCCCAGGAGTTGCTCGAGCTCGTGCGGCGCACGCGATGATGCCCGTGCGCGTCGCCTACGACCTTCTCGGTCAGGCCGAGGCGGCGGGCGGCGTCGGGCGGTATGCGCGCGAGCTCGCCGGCACCCTCGCCGCCCGTGACGACGTCGCGCTGCGGCTGCTGATTCCGCGCTCCGATCCGGCGGGCCTGCGCGCCGAGCCCTGGGCCTCCGCGGTGCGGTTCACGGCGGTCCCGGACCGTCTCGCACGGCCGCCCATGGGCCTCGGGTCGGCCTTCGCGACCGGCGCGGCCCTCGGCCTCGCGCGGCTGGCCGACGTCCTGCACGCGCCCGCCAACGTCGGCGCCGTACGCGTGCCGGGGCTGGCGAGCGTGGTGACCGTGCACGACCTGATCTGGATGCACGCCGGGGCTGACTGGGGCAGCCCGGAGGCGGTGCGGGCGATCGCGCGCGTGAGCGGGCCGGTGGCGCGCCATGCCGACCGCGTGTTGGCGGACTCCGAGGCCGCCGCCCACGAGCTGCGCGCGCTGCTCGGCGTCTCGGCCGAGCGCCTGGACGTGGCTCCGCTCGGCGTGCGCGTCGACCCGGACGCGCCGGCGACCGCCGAGGCCGACCTGCGCGAGCGCCTGGACCTCGGCGCCGGGCCGGTCGTCCTGTGCGTCGCCCAGAAGCGCCCCTACAAGAGCCAGGACACGCTGATCCGCGCGCTTGGGGCGCTGCCCCCGGACGTGCGCCTGGTCCTGCCCGGGACGCCGACGGCGTACGAGGACCGCCTGCGCGACCTCGCCGGCGAGCTCGGCGTCAGCGAGCGCGTGCGCTTCCCGGCCTGGGTCGACGCCCCCGACCTCGAAGGCCTCTACCGGCTGGCGACGTGCTTCATCCTGCCCTCGACGCTCGAGGGGTTCGGTCTGCCGGTCCTCGAGGCGATGGCGCGCGGTGTGCCGGTCGCGTGCTCGGACCGCGCGTCGCTGCCGGAGGTCGCAGGCGACGCCGCGCTGCTGTTCGACCCAGCCGTGCAGGACGAGGTGACGGGCGCCGTCGGGCGGCTGCTCGCCGAGCCGGCGCTGCGCGAGCGCCTCGCCGCCGCAGGCCGCGCGCGCGCCGCGCAGTTCACCTGGGAGCGCACGGCGGAGCTGACGGTCGCGGCCTACCGCCGGGCCGTCGCCGGCCGCTGAGCGCCGCTATCGTCGCGCGGCGATGCCTCGCGTCCTGATCGTCCGCGGCCACATCGTCACGCCGTGGGAACTTGCGCCATGGCGGGAGCTGCCCGAGCGCTTCGACGTCGGCTACCTGCGCACGGCCTCCAACGGCTACGACACCTCGTCGCTCAGCCTGCGCGCCGTGCCCGTCGGCGCGCTGCGCGACCGCTTCCCGAAGAACCTCGCGGGCGAGGTGGCCACGGGACTGCTCCGCGACCGCTACACGCACGACGCCGACGCGGCGTTCGCGCTGGCCGACATCGTCCACGCCGAGGAGCTGCACTTCTGGTTCGCCGCGGACGCCGCGCGGCGCAAGGCGCGACACGACTTCAAGCTCGTCCAGACGGTCTGGGAGACGCTGCCCTTCGGTCGCACCTATCGCAGCTCCGGTGCGGCCAAGTTCCGCGACCAGGTGCTTGCGGCGACCGACCTCTATCTCGCCGCCACCGAGCGCGCCCGCCTTGCGCTGCTGCTCGAGGGCGTCCCCGAGGAGCGGATCGTCGTCTGCGCGCCGGGGATCGACACGCAGCGCTTCGCGGTCGGCGCGTCGGACCCGCCGCCGGCCGAGCACGTGATCCTCTCGCCCGGGCGGCTGGTCTGGGAGAAGGGCCACCAGGACGCCATCCGCGCCCTCGCGCTGCTGCACCGCGGCATCGTCACGCTCCCGGACGGCTCCACGGCGCGACCGCGTCTGCGGATCGTCGGCTCCGGGCCCGAGGAGGCCCGGCTGCGCGCGCACGCCGACGAGCTGGGTGTCGGCGCGTTCGTGAGCTTCGGGGCGCTGCCCTACGACGACATGCCCGGTGCGTTCGCGACCGCCTCGTGCCTGCTGCTGGGCAGCCAGGCCGCCGCGAGCGGCGCCCGCCACCCGTTCGACGTGCCCCGCTTCTTCTGGGAGGAGCAGTTCGGGATGGTCTTCGCCGAGGCGATGGCCGCGGGGCTGGACATCATCACGACGACGAGCGGCGCGATCCCCGAGGTCCTCGACGGCCAGGGCACGCTCGTCCCCGCAGGGGACTATCCGGGGATGGCACGCGCGCTCGCGGCGGGGCCGCTCTCGCGCCCCCCGGGCCGGCGCGTCGCGTATCCGCCAGAGCTCGTCGCGCGCTACTCGACGACCGCCGCCGCCGGGCGGCTCGCGGAGGCCTACG
>JADGPM010000072.1 GCA_017882425.1 Solirubrobacteraceae bacterium | reverse complement strand
GCGAGCTGCACCGACAGGGGCAGCCCCTCGGCGTCGAACCCGGCCGGCACGGACGCGGCCGGCTGGCCGATCGCGTTCCAGACGCCGTACCACGGGACCCGCGCGGCGACGGCGTTCAGCGTCCACGGCGCGCTGCGCCCCTGGAGCTGGCCGACACGGAACGGCGGACCCGCCGGCCCGGGCAGCAGCACGACGTCCGCCGTCTGGTAGATCGCGTTGACGCGCGCCGCGATCGCCGGCTCGGCGCCGCGCGCCTTGGCGAGCTGCGCGTCGGAGATCAGGCCGCCCATGCGCGCCATGCCGCGCGTGCGCCGCTCGAGGCGCTCGGGGTGCGGCAGCTTCGCCGCGTCGTCCCTGATGCCGCGCAGGTAGCGCGCGACGACGTTGAGGAACGCCGCCGGCGGATAGTCGACCTCCTGCTCGACGACCTGGTGGCCGAGGGCGCGCAACAGGTCCGCGGTCTCCTCCAGCGCGCGCTGCTGCGCGGCGCCGAGCTTCGTGACCGAGCCCGGCGGCGGCTTCACCGACAGCGCGACGCGCAGCGGCGCGAGGGGCGTGTCGAGCGCCGCCGCGAAGCCCCCCTCGGGCGCCCCGTCGGCGGTCGCGTCGAGGAACAGCGCCGCGTCCGCGACGTGCCGGGCCAGCGGGCCGTACACCGACAGGCCGTGCCACGCGTCGTGGTGGTCGGGGCCGAGCGAGATGCGGTCGCGCTGGGGCTTGATGCCGAACAGCCCGCAGAAGGAGGCGGGGATGCGGATCGAACCGGCGCCGTCGGAGCCCATCGAGACGCCGCACAGGCCCGCAGCAGCGGCGGCGCCGGCGCCGCCGCTGGAGCCGCCGGGCGTGTGGGCGCGGTTCCACGGGTTGCGCGTCGCCCCGAAGGCGAGCGTCTCGGTGAAGGGCCAGATCGTGAGCTCGGGCGTGAGCGTCTTGCCGACGACGATCGCGCCGGCGGATCGCAGGCGCGCGACGACGTCGGAGTCGGCGCGGCACGGCTCCTCGCTGGTGGCGAGGCTGCCCCAGGCGGTGCTGGCGCCGGCGACGTCCGTGTCGTCCTTGATCGAGACGGGCACGCCGAGCAGCGGACGGTCCTGCCCGGAGGAGCGCCGCGCGTCGGCCTGGTCGGCCTCGGCCAGCGCACGATCGGCGAACACCACGCGGTAGGCGTTCAGCAGCGGGTTCAGCGCGTCGATGCGCGCCAGCGTGGCCTCCACGAGCTCGCGCGCGGAGACCTCTCCATCGCGGATCAGGCGCGCCTGTGCGGCGGCTCCGGCGTACACGAGCTCAGTGGCGTCCATGGTGGCTCGGAACACTAGTGTCCCCGGCCGCATGGACGGGGACGAGACGACCGCGCAGCACGGCGGCACGACCGGCAGCGACGGGGAACGGCGGCTCGCGCTCGTCCTCGCCCAGCGCCTGCGCGAGGACGGTCGCGAGGCGCGCGTGCAGGCGTTCTGGGTCCGCCCGGCATGGTGGCTCGTCCAGGCCCTCTGCGCGGCCGCCGGGGTCGTCGCGAGCGTGCTCGCCGTGGGTGACGCGCTCGCGGGCCTGATCGTCGCGGGCGTCGCCCTCGTGCTGGCGGTCGCCGACGTGACGCGCTTCCCGCTCCTGCGGCGTCTGACGGTCGCCCGCGCGACGCAGACCGTCGTCTCCCCGCCCGTGGCCGGACCGGGCGACCGCGCGGTGACGCTGATCGTGACCGCCGCCGTCGACCGCCCGCGACAGGGGCTCCAGCGCCGGCTCGGCGCGCCGCTGATCGCGCTCTCGCTCGTCTCGCTGGCGCTGGTGGCCGGCTGCGCCGCGGGGCGCCTGGCGGGCGCCGGCAGCTGGATCGGGTTCGTGCAGCTCGTCCCGACGATCGCTCTGCTGATCGCCCTCGCCGGGTTCCTCGACCAGGGGCTCGCCGACCCGGCCGTGGACGATCGCGCCCCCGAGACGGCCGTCGAGCTGGTGCGCGTGCTCGACGCCGACCCGCCGCGCAACCTGGAGGTCGCCGTCGTGCTCGCCGGCGCGGGATCGGCGCTCGGCGCGGGCCTGCGACGCTGGCTGGACGGCCGGCGCGCGCGCGAGATGCGCCCGCAGGACGTCGCGATCCTCCACCTCGAGGCCTGGCCGGCGGCCGGCGGGGACATCCTCTGGTGGCGGCGCGACGGCATCGTGCTCGCCGCGGCGCTGCATCCGCAGCTGCGGACGGCCGCGACGGCCGCCTCGGCCGACCTCGCGCCGCCCGGCGCGCGGGTGCGCTCCGGGCCGGATGCGACCGGTGCGGGCGCGGCGCGCGCGACCGGCTGGCCGGCGATCGCGGTGGGCGTCGGCGACGACCGCGCCGCGTGCATCGCCTTCCTGCTCGGGCTCGTCCGGCACCTCGACGAGGCACTGGACTCCGGCGCGCCGCCGCTGCACCATGTTGAATCCGGGGTCGAACCACTCTGAGGAGTCCCGCATGACCATGCAGCCGACCGCGCTGAGCCGCCAGCCGGTGTTCGAGATGCAGTACCAGGAGCACCAGAGCCGACTGACGACGTTCTTCCGGCTCATCATGATGATCCCACCCGCGATCCTCCTGGGGCTGTGGGGCATCGCCGTCTTCTTCACGGTGATCATCGCCTGGTTCGCGCTGCTCCTCACGGGCCGCTACCCGCAGAGCCTGTACGACTTCCACGCGTCGTTCGTGCGCTACTCGACGTACGTCTACGCCTACGGGTACCTCGCCACCGACCACTTCCCCGGCTTCTCGGGCGCCGACGACATCGGTTACCCGGTCCAGCTG
>JADGPM010000323.1 GCA_017882425.1 Solirubrobacteraceae bacterium | reverse complement strand
CGCCGCGGTGGCGGCGTTCGCCATCGGGACGAGCGCGTTCGACGGGGGCGGGTCGACGAACAAGGCCACGAGCGGACGCTCGAACCTCATCAGCGGCGGCGTGCGGCTGTTCACGGACGCCCCGATCGAGGGCCAGGGCTCCGGCGGCTTCCCGCGGGAGTACCGCCGTGCCGAGCACGTCTCCGCGCAGCGCGCGACGTCGGCCTCGCACACGATCCCGGTCACGGTCGCCGCCGAGCAGGGCGTGCTCGGGCTCGCCGTCTACCTGGCGCTGCTGTGGTTCGCGTTCCGCCGCCTCTTCCGGGCAGCCGACAGCGGCGCGCTGCGCGCCGGGGTCGCGGCGGCGTTCACGGCGCTGGTGGCGCACACGCTGATGTACGCCGCGTTCCTCGAGGACCCGCTGGCATGGGCCCTGCTCGGCGTGGGGACGGCGCTCGCGGCCGCAGCCGCGGGCCCCGGCGCCCAGCCGGCGACGGTGGACGAGGCCCGGGCCCCATGACGGCGGGCCGGCGCGAGGTCGCCGCGTTCGCGCTGCTGACGGTCGCCGCGGTCGTCGTCTGGGCGCTGGTCCGCACGTATCCCAACTACGACGCCTACTACCACCTGGACTGGGGCCGCGAGATCCTCGCCGGCCGCAAGCCGACGTTCGGCGCGTACAAGGCGCCGACGGAGCATCCGCTCTACCTCGGCATCAGCGCGGTGCTGGCGGGGGTCTTCGGCGAGCACGCCGACCGCGCGCTGGTGCTGCTCGGCGTGCTGTCGATGGTGGCGCTCGTCTGGGCGGTGTTCCGCACCGGGCGCACCGTCTTCGGCTTCTGGCAGGGCGTCGTCGCCGCGCTGCTGACGGGGTCGAGCTTCGCGCTGCTGCTCTACGTCGCGCGCGCCTATGTCGACATGCCGTTCCTCGCGGTCGTCCTGTGGGCCGCCGCGCTGGAGGCCGCGCGCCCGCGACGGGGCCTCCCCGTGATGGCGCTGCTCGCGGTGGCGGGCCTGCTGCGGCCGGAGGCCTGGCTGCTCGCCGGCGCCTACTGGGCGTGGTGCGCATGGCCGCGCGGCGCGGACGGGCGCCGCGACCCGCAGCTGGGGCTGCTCGCGCTCGCGGCCGTCGGACCCGTCGTCTGGGCGCTCGTCGACCTCTGGGTGACCGGCGACCCGCTCCACTCGCTGCATGCGACGAGCGATCTCGCCGACGAGCTGCACCGCGTGCGCGGCATCGCGCACGTCCCCGGGTCCTTCGTGACGTTCATCGTCGACGCGCTGCGCCTGCCGGTCGCGCTGGCGGCGCTGGCCGGCGTCGTGCTCGTCGCGCTGCGGATCCCGCGCCCGCCGGCGCGCTCCCTGCACGTCCCGCTCGCGCTGCTCGGCGCGGGCATCCTGGCCTTCGTCATCACCGGCGCCGCCGGTCTGTCGATCCTGCCGCGCTACCTCACCGTCCCGGTGATCGCGCTGACGCTGTTCGCCGGCGAGGCGATCGCCGGCTGGACGACGCTGCCGCGCGGGGGGCGGGAGCGGCGCGGGTGGGGGGTGGGCGTCGTCGTGCTCGCGCTGATCGGCATCGTCTTCGTCGTGTCGAAGGTCGGCGTCGTCCACCGGTTCACCGGTGAGCTGCGCTTCATCACCGGGGTGCACGACGATCTCGTCGCGACGCTCCACGACCCCGCGGTCGCGCGCGCGCGGCGCTGCGGCCCGGTGACGTTCCCGAACTACCGGCTCGTCCCGGACGGGCGCTGGATCCTCGACGCCTCGCGCACGCAGGTCGGCGCGCGGTCCGCCAGGCGCCGCGCGCATGGCGTGGCGATCTTCCTGATCGATCCCAAGACGCTGAACCGCTACGGGTTCGTCGACGGCGCGAGCCCGCGCACGAACGTCCCCGATCCGGGGTACCTGCCGCTCGTGCGCCACGGACGCTTCGCGGCGTACGTCAGCTGCCCGTAGCGGTCAGGCCCCCGCCGGGTTCGCCGCCGCCCAGCGGGCGATCGTGCCCGAGCCGCTGACGACGTCGCCGCCGTCGGTGACGAGCACCGGCACGTTGTCCTGTCCCGAGATCTCGCGGATCTCGTCGCGCTTGCCGCGGCGCGTCCACGGCATCAGGCGGTAGCCCTCGACCGTCTCGATGTCGAACTCGTAGCCGGCGTCGCGCAGCGCCTTCGCCGCCCGCCCGCACGGGTGGCCGAGCGCTGCGGCGTGGTCGGTCTGTCCGCAGGTGTAGAGCTTCATCGGCCAACCATACGCGCGCTGCTACACGTCCCGCGCGATGCCCAGGCGCTCCAGACGGTCCCACAGCGGCCCGTTCTGGCGCTGGGCGGTCTGCATCAGCGCCCAGTCGCGCAGTTCGAGATCGGGGGTGGCGCGGGCGCCGGCACGGTCGAGCAGCGCTGCGGCGAACGTCTCGGCGTCGGGGGCGGTCGTCACGGCGCGCTCCCAGGTGTGGACCCCCGCCAGCTCGGGCGCGACCGTGTGGCGCCCAAGGCGCGCGTACTTGAGGATCCGGTAGGGCAGGCCCGCGTCGTTGAACGGCTCGACCTTGAACGGCACGATGCCGACGTCGGCGGTGAGGATCAGGCGCGCCGCCTCCTGGTCGCTGCGCTCGCCGAGCCAGACGAGGCTCGGATGCTCGCGGCAGGCGCCGAAGTCCGGGTCGTCGCGGCATTCGTCCTCGTGCCAGGCGCCGATCAGCAGCAGCACGAGCCGGTCGCCGAGCGCGTCGGCGACGGCACGCAGCAGTGTCCAGTCGGTACGCCAGCCGAGGTGGCCGAGCGAGGCGGCGACGACCGTGCCCTGCGGGTCGGGCGCCGGGAAGCCGCCGGCAGAGAGCGAGACGAGCTGCGCGCTGCGCCCCTCCTCGCGCTCGAGCCGCTCGAGCTCGACGGACGCGACGAACGTCAGCGACGAGCGCTCGGCGGCGAGCCCGTGCAGCTCCTCCAGGCGCCTGCGCAGCCGCGGCGAGGCATCGTAGGCGCGCTCGTAGCGGTCCCAGCGCCCGTACCAGAGCTCGGCGCCCGGGCAGAGGCCGACGACGGCGCGCGCGAGCGGGTACTGGAGCGGATGGAAGATCACGACGACCGCGGGTTCACCGAGGTCGCGCCGCAGGCGGCGCACGAGGCGCCGCGCCTGGCTTGCGGCGAGCGCGTCGGCCGCCGGGCGCGGCATCCGCCCGAGCGCCCCGTAGGGCATCCGCGGCGGGTCGACCGCGACGACGTACGGCGCGCGCAGCAGGTCCTCGGCCTGCTCGCGCAGGATGAACCGCTCGAGCTCGCGCGGCAGCAGCAGGACGCAGATCGGTGGGCGCTCGCGGGAGGGTGGGGCCATCCGCAACGGGACCCTAGTCACCTGCGGTACGGGCCGCCGGATAGCGTGGCCCCCGCATGGAGGGCTACCTCAAGCGGCTCGCCGCCTCCGGGCTCGCCTATCAGTCGGCGAGCCTGCTCTCCGGCTTCCTCGCGCTGTTCACGCTGCCGCTCTACACGCGGCACATCAGCCGTGCCGGGTTCGGCTACGCCGAGACGCTGCTGACGCTGGTGATCCTGGCGAGCATCCTGCTGCGCTTCGGGATGGGCGAGGCGTTCCTGCGCACATGGTTCGACGACGACCATCCGGACCGCCGTCGGCACCTCGCGCGCACGACGACGACCTTCGTGCTGATCACGACGACCTGCGCGCTGCTGGCCGGCGTCCTGCTCGCCGGGCCGCTCTCGCGCCTGGTGCTCGGCACGCGCGACGCGACGCTGATGGCGTACGCGGTCTTCGGCATCTGGGCGTTCACGAACCTCGAGGTCGCCTACGCGCTGCTGCGCGTGGAGGAGCGCCGCCGCGCGTACCTGATCGCCTCGGCGGTGAACGTCGTCCTGACGGTGATCCTGACGGTGATCCTCGTCGTGTTCCTCAACGAGGGCGCGCGCGGCTACCTGATCGGCAACTACGCGGCGTCCGCCGTCGTGCTCGTCGGCCTCTGGCTGTTCGCGGTGCGCGACCACATCGGCCTGCCGCAGGCGCGCGTCGCCCTCGGCCCGCTCGTGCGCTTCGGCGCACCGACCGTGCCCGCCGACGCGGCGGTGTTCCTGCTGAACGTCGTCGACCGTGCCTACCTGCTGCGTGTCTCGAGCCCCGCGTCGGCCGGCCTGTACTCGGTCGCGATCAAGCTCGCCACGGTCGTCATCGTGCTCGTGCGCGGCTTCCAGCTCGCGTGGCCGCCGCTGGTCTACTCGGTCACCGACGACGCGGAGGTCACCCGGGTGTACGCCCGCGTGACGACGACCTACGTCGTGTTCACCGGGATGATCGTCGCCGGGTTCGTGCTGCTCGGCCGCTGGGTCGTGCGCCTGCTCGCCGCGCCGTCGTTCTACGGCGCACATCGCGCCCTGCCCTGGGTCGCCCTCGGCTGGGCGCTGTACGGGCTCTACCTCGTCCTCGTCTCGATCGCCGGCCGGCGCAAGGCGACGATCCGCACGCTGCCCGCTGCGCTGATCGGCGTGGTCGTCAACGTCGGCGTGCTGATCTGGCTGGTCCCGTCCATGGGCATCCGCGGCGCG
Organism: Solirubrobacteraceae bacterium; assembly: GCA_017882425.1. Classification (GTDB taxonomy): domain Bacteria; phylum Actinomycetota; class Thermoleophilia; order Solirubrobacterales; family Solirubrobacteraceae; genus F1-60-MAGs163. The sequence goes on along the minus strand of JADGPM010000323.1, from coordinate 25,664 downwards.
GCGATCTCGCTGTGCGTCGCGTACGTCGCGATGCTGATCGTGCTGCACCTGCTGACGCGCGGGATCCTGCACGTCCCGTTCGAGTGGCCGCGCATCGGCGCGGCGGTGGCGATCATCGGCGGCCTGTCGCTCGCGGGCAACCTGCTGCTGCCGACGACGGGCGTCACCGGACTCGTCGCGCGTGCCGCGGTGCTGCTCGGGATCGCCGCCGGGCTGGTCGCGGCGCGCGTCGTCACGCCTGCGGAGCTGCGACGGCTGCGCGAGCTCGCGCGGGCGGGCCGCACCGCACGATCATGAGCGGCGTGCTCGGCGAGGTCCTGCTGATGATGGCGGTGGTCTTCGCGGTCAACGTCCTGCTGGCGCTGCTGGCCGCGTTCGTTCTCACGCCGTGGGCTCGGATCCTCGCGCGCCGTCAGCCGCACGAGCCCACCGGCACGCTGAACGGCTAGAGCCGCGGGCCGCCGCGGTTGTAGTCGAGCGCCGCCTCGCGCAGGCCCTCGCCGCGATCGGGGTGCAGCGTCGCGCCGACGTGGAACCAGTAGCGGCGCGGGTCGTGGCGGGGCAGGACGTTCGCGACGAGCGCGCGCACGGCGTACGTCCACGCGGTCAGCCAGCGCACGAGCGCGGCCGAGAGCGCGCTGTGGTGCTTGCGCATGTAGCGGTCGCGGTTGCGCGAGAGCTCGATGATCCGGCGTTCGGGCACGTCGCCGGTCGAGAGCTGCTCGTGGTGGATCGCCGCGCCGCCGGGCACGTACAGCGTGTGCCAGCCGTTGTCGGCCAGGCGCTTGCAGAAGTCGACCTCGTCGGAGTAGACGAAGAACTGCGGGTCGAACCAGCCGATCTCGCGCGCGGCCTGGCGGCGGACCATCAGGGCGGCGCTCTGCGCCCAGTCGACGGGCCGCACCTGCTCGCCGCGGCTCTGCACGGTCGTCCAGCGGTGGATGAACAGGGCGGCCGCGAGCGCCGTCCCCGGTGACGGGAAGCTCCACGCGCTGGCCTGCGGGCGCCCCGACGGACTCAGCAGCCGCGCGCCGGCGGCGCCCGCGCGCGGGTTGGCCTCGAGCGCCTCGTGCAGCGCGATCGTCGCGCCCGGCAGCAACTCTGAGTCCTCGTTGAGCAGCAGCGCGTAGCGCCCGCTCGAGCGACGCAGCAGCGCCGTGTCGTTGTCGGCCTTGCCGGTCCGCTGGTCGCGGGCGATCACGACGTCGGCCGTGGGGTGGCGCCGTGCGGCGCCGGCCGATCCGTCGGTCGAGGCGTTGTCGAGCACGATCACCTCGGTGGCGAAGGGGACGCTCGCCCGCTCGCGTGCGATCGCGTCCAGGCCGCGCACCAGCAGCTCGCGCTGCTGGGTGTTGACGATGCAGTAGGTGACCTCGACGTCCGCCACGGGGCCATAGTGTGATCGCCCGTGAAGGTCCATGTCGTCGACCCCGCGGCGTACACGCCGCCGTACGACCACGCGCTGTGCGCGGCGCTCGCACTCGCCGGTGCTGAGGTGACCCTCGTCACGAGTCGCTTCGCGTACGCCGGTGTCCCGCCCGCCACGGGGTACGCGATCGACGAGGCGTTCTACCGCCGCGTCCCCGCGCGCCCCGCGCCGGTGCGCCGCGTGGCGCGCCTGGCGCGCCACGTTCCCGACATGCTGCGCTACCGGCGCAGCGCGGCCCGGGCCGACGTCGTGCACTTCCAGTGGCTCGCCGTGCAGCACCTCGACGCGCACCTGCTGCCCCGCTCGCGCCCGCTCGTGCTGACCGCGCACGACGTCCTCCCGCGCGAGCCGCGGCCCGGCCAGCGAGACGCCCAACGCCGACTCTACGAGCGGGTCGACGCCGTCGTCGTGCACTCCGAGCACGGGCGCGCGCGGCTTGTCGGCGAGCTGGGGGTCGACCCGGCGCGCGTCACCGTGATCCCGCACGGCGCGTTCACGCATCTGCTCGACGTGCCGGACGCCGTGCCGCTCCCGGCCGAGCTGGCCGCCGTCACGAAGCCCGTCGTCCTGCTGTTCGGGCTCATGCGCCCGTACAAGGGGATCGACGTCGCGCTCGAGGCCTGGCGCGGGATCGAGGACGCGGAGCTGTGGGTCGTCGGGATGCCGCGGATGGACGTCGCGCCGCTGCGCGCCGCCGCGCCCCCGTGCGTGCGCTTCGTGGAGCGCTTCGTCGACGACCGCGAGCTGCCGGCATTCTTCGAACGCGCGGACGTCGTCGTGCTGCCCTACCGCGAGATCGACCAGTCCGGCGTCCTCTTCACCGCGCTGGCCTTCGGTCGCCCGCTCGTGCTGAGTGCGGTCGGCGGCTTCCCGGAGGTCGCCCGCGACGGCGCGGCCGAGCTGGTGCCGCCCGGCGACGCCGCTGCACTGCATGCCACGCTGCGGCGCCTGCTCGACGATCCGGCGGCTCGCGCGGCGCTCGGGGCGCGCGCCGCCGCCGCGGCGCGCGAGCGCTACGGATGGACGCAGGTCGCCCGCGCCCACCTGGACCTCTACGAGCGCCTGACCCGCTGACGTTGCGAGACTCATCCACCTGATGACCGCGTTCGGAAGCCCGCTCAAGGTCGCGTTCTGGACCTCCGCCGGGCTGCTCGTCTACACGCAGGCGGGCTACCCGCTCGTGCTCGCGGCGCTGGACCGGGTGCGCGCGCGCCGTCCGGCGCCGGCTCCGATCGCGGCGGGCGAGGAGCCGTACGTGAGCCTCGTGATCGCGGCCCACCGCGAGGGCCCGGTGATCGCGGAGAAGATCCGCAACGCGCGCCTGCTCGACTGGCCGGCGGAGCGGCTGGAGATCGTGGTCGCCTGCGACGGCTCGCCGGACGACACCCCCGCGCAGGCGCGGGCGGCCGGCGCGGACCGCGTCCTGGAGCTCGAGCGCGGCGGCAAGGTCCGCGCGCAGGACGAGGGCGTCGCCGCCGCCGATCCGCGCAGCGAGCTGATCGCCTTCAGCGACGCGAACTCGACGTGGGAGCCCGACGCGCTGCGCACGCTGCTCGCGCGCCTGGGCGAGGACGGCGTCGGCTACGTCTGCGGGCAGGTGCGGTTCGTGAACCCCGGGGACGGCACGAATCAGGAGGGCCTGTACTGGCGCTACGAGATGTGGCTGCGCGGCCTCGAGTCGCGCCTTGCCTCGGTGACGGGCGGCAACGGCGCGATCTACGCGGTGCGTCGCGCGGACTACCTCGCCGTCGACCCCGTGATGGGCCACGACCTCTCGTTCCCGTTCAACTTCGTCAAGCGCGGGCTGCGCGCGGTCTACGAGCCGCGCGCACGGGCGACGGAGAAGATGGTCCCGACGATCGAGGGCGAGTTCGCGCGCAAGCGGCGCATGATGAGCCACGCCTGGCCGATCGTCCTGCACGGCGGGATGCTCTCGCCGCGCGGCTACCCGCCGCTCTACGCGCTGATGATCCTCTCGCACCGGGTGCTGCGCTACGCGGGGCCGCTGCTGCATGTCGTCGCGCTGGCGACGAACGCCGCGCTGCTCGGCGAGGCGCCGGTCTACGCGGTCACCTTCGCCGTCCAGCTCGCGGTGCTCGGCGCGGCGGCGCTCGCCGGCGCGGTCCGCGCGCGGCCGCTGCTGGTCGCGCGCTACTACGTGCTGACGACGGCGTCGGTGGCCGCCGGCCTGTGGGACCACCTGCGCCACGGGACGCCGGCGGGCTGGGCACCGCCGGAGGGCACGCGCTGAGCGGCTAGGCCGCGGCGACGCGCTTGCGCGCTGCGGGCTTGCGCGCGGCGCCCTTGCGGCGGGCCTTCGCGCCGGCGGCCCAGGCTTCGTCCAGGAAGGCCTCGATCTCGCGGCTGATCCGCTCGGGCCGCACGCGCATCTCGATGATCGACTCGGCCTCCAGCAGGCGGCCGTTGGGCAGCTCGCGCACGAGCTCGTCGGAGTCGGTGAACGGGTGCACCGGGTCGTTCGGGTGGCCGATCACGAGCGCCGGCGGCGTCAGCGTGCGGCGGATCGCCTTGGGCGGCGCGATCCGCCCGAAGAACAGGCCGCGCATCACGGCGAGCGAGGGCTTGGGCGGATCCATCGGCCAGTCCCAGATCGTGTCGACGACGCCCAGGCCTGTCGTCGGCACGCGGCGCGCGAGCCACGAGCCGACCTCGAACACCGGGCCGGCGATCTGCATCGCGATCATGAACGGGAGGAACGCGATGGCGGCGGCGACGATGGCGCTGTCGAGCACGGGCATCTCGAGCACCATCGCCTCCATGCGCTCGGGCGCCAGCGCGGCGACCTCGAGGGTCGTGTTCGCCCCCAGGGACGTGCCGAGGAAGGCCGCCCGCTCGACGCCGAGATGATCCAGCAGCCCAATCGCCTGCTGCGCGTAGAGCTGCATCGAGTGCAGCGTCATGTCCGCGGGGCGGTCGGACTGGCCGTGGCCGAGCAGGTCCAGCGAGACGACCCGGTACTCGCGCTCGGCCAGCGTGCGCGCGAGGTTGCGGTGCATCTTCTTGGAGAGCAGCAGGCCGTGCAGCAGCACGACGACGCGGTCACCCTCACCGCGCTCGACGTAGGCGAGGCGGTGCCCCTCGTGCTCGAAGTACTGGGTCTGCGGAATGGCCATGGGCTGATTGTCGCGCAGCGTCAGGCGCCGCGCCCTGCGGCGATGGCCTCGGCCGTGCGCAGCGCGAGCGCCATCGTCGTGAGCATCGGGTTCGTGCCCGAGGCGGTCGGGAACGCGCTGGCGTCGCCGATCCACACGCCGGGGGTGCCGTGCAGCTCGCCCCAGGGGTTCGCGACGCTCGTCGCGGGGTCCTTGCCCATGCGCGCCGAGCCCATGTGGTGCAGGGAGAACGTCGCGTGGTCGAAGGGCGCCAGCGACGCCTCACGCACCCGCCGGACGTAGTCGTCGATCGACTCGCCGCCGTCGCGCGTCCACGGCTCGAGCTCGCGGTGGAAGGTCGCGATGCCGTTCGCGCCGCCGGCGTCGTGCAGGCGCACGAGCTCCTCGAGGCCGTGCGCGAAGACGCGCCGGTCGAGCTCGTCGTCGAACGGGTACTCGTGCACCGGGTTGCCGGCGGCGTCGATCGACACGCGCCCGTGGCCGCGGTCGCGGATCAGCAGGACGAACGCCGCCGTGACCGGCCCCTGGGCCATGATCGCCTTGTGGCCCTCGCCGCTGTGCCACGGAAACGCGGCGCCGCTGACGCCGGGGCTGGCATGGGAGGTCTCGATCAGGTAGCCGTAGCCGTCCTCGAGGTCCGCGAAGCCCATTGACAGACCGGCCTGCGGAGGCCCCCACCAGCCCTTCTGTGGGCTGTCGTAGAAGCCCGCGACGGCCGTCGCGGGATGCAGCCGCAGGTAGTCGCCGGCCGCCGGGCCGCCGATCCCGCTGCGCAGCAGCACCGCGGGGGTGTCGAGCGCGCCGGCCGCGAGGACGACGGTCTGCGCGCGGACGACGACCTTCGCGGTGCGCCCGTCCGCGTCGACGTAGGTGCCCTCGACGCCGGCCGCGCGCCCGTCCTCGACGAGCACGCGGTCGACGTGGCAGTTCACGACGAAGCGCGCCCCCGCGTCGGCGGCGTCCTGCAGCCAGGTGCGCAGCGTGCCGTTCTTGGCGCCGGTGACGTCGCCGAAGCCCATCAGGCCGGCGAGGTCGGCGTCGTAGTTGGCCTCGTCGGCGTTGCGCGTGATGCGCTGGAAGCCGTTGCCGCGCGCCTCGCACGCGCGCTGCAGCGTCTCGGTCAGCGGGTTGTAGTCCGAGCAGCCGTCGGTGACGTTGATGCGCGCGCTGACGGTCTCCAGGATCCGGTCGTAGTCGGGGCCGGCGAGGCCCTCCAGGCCGAAATCCCTCTCCCACTCCTCGCGCACCCACGGGTAGGTCCGCAGGCAGTTCGTCCAGTTGACGGTCGAGCCGCCGCCGAGGTTCGCGCCCGTCATCAGCGAGATGCGGCCATCCGCGGTGGCGGACAGGCCGCCTGCGCGGTAGAGGTTCTCGTAGGCCCACAGCTCCAGCTGGTTGAAGTCGGCCTCGTTGTAGTAGCCGCCGGCCTCGAGCACGACGACGTCCTTGCCCTGGGTGGCGAGGTGCCCGGCGACGACCCCGCCGCCCGAGCCCGAGCCGACGACGACGACCTCGGCGGTCAGGGTGAGGTCCTCTGCTTCGGGACGCGTGACGGTGATCGTCTTGGGCGCCTGCGCGGCCGACGGCGGGACGGCGCGCGGGCCGGGGTAGCCGATCGCCTCCCAGTTCGGGTTGCGCCCCGTCTGCGGGTCGGGAAGCGCGTAGAAGAGCAGGTGCGTGAGGCCCTTCATCGAGGCCAGGCCGGCGAGCGCCTCGGGGCCTGAGGCCATGAAGCCGTGGACGATCTGCTCGCGCGCCTCCTGCGGCGCATCGACGAGTCCCTGCGCCGCCAGTGCGTCGAGCAGCTGCCGCAGGCCCTCGAGCTGCTCCTCGGGGACGAGCCCGCCGCCGAGGCGCTCCTCGATGATCGCCGGGATCTGCAGGTCCGACGCGCTGCGCCCCCAGAACCCCGTCGGGTCGTCCTCACGCTCGACGGCGGGGGCGAACGTGTCGCAGAGCGCGGCGAGCGCGGCCTGCTGGACCTCGGACAGGACGACTGAGACGGCCATGCGGTGGATCCTCCGGCGGTTGACACGGTGTCAGGGGAGCGCTCAGTCTAATTGGAGTCCGTGGTGCGCGTGGCGTACGATCCGCCGCGTCCACGGAAGGAATCGTCACATGACCCGCCGCCTGCTCGCCGTCCTGGTTCCCCTGGTCCTCGCCATGGCGCTCGCCCCCGGCGCCGCGCTGGCACTGGACCCGGAGCAGACCGTCGCGCCAGGGGCCAGCTGGTTCTCGGGCGACCTGCTTCAGCAGACCGGGGAGAACTGCTCGACGGCGATCCTCGGGGAGCCGTACACCGAGGTGATGGTCTCGGGCATCGCGTCCTACGGCGGCGTCGCCGGGGTCCCGCAGGTGGGCCAGCGCTACTACACTTCGTTCCTGATCTCGATCCCCGGCAATCCCTGCGGATCGGGCTCCTCCGCCGTGGCGACCGACCTCGTCCTGCCGCCGCACACCGAGGTGGACACGAGCGCCCCGATCCGCTGCTTCGGGCAGCCCCGCAATTCGAACACGTTCCTCGAGTTGACGGGCGGGTCCTGGTCCGCCTTCGGCGGCAGCGGCCCGTACTGCCCGACGGCGGCGAGTCCCTCCGCCTTCCAGTCCGGCGCGCTGTCGTTCGGGTTCCGCCCGCTGGCGAGCGGGCAGCTGTTCGAGATCTTCGTGCCGGTCAAGTCCACGGCGCCGCTCGTCGGCATCGGCGCCTCCCCGGCCGACGGCTTCCGCTGGCTGACGAACGCCACGGGCGTCTACGCGAACCCCGGCCTCAGCACCGTGTGGGCGAACGTGCTGCCGGCGAGCGGTGGGTCGGGCACGACGCCGTTCGTGTACTTCACGCGGCCGGCCGCCACGCCATTCTGGAAGTCCGACGCGCCCGCGGCCCCGGCCGACAGCAACCGGGTCGAGCTGTTCGCCAACCTCTACAGCGCCGGGAAGGCTGGAACCCTGTGCTACGAGGTTGACCGGATCTCCGACGGCAGCAAGCGTGCCGACTGCTCCATCTCGCCGTTCAACGGCACCGTCGCGGCTACGAGCGACCCGGCGCAGATGCTGCTCCAGGTCAAGCCCAACGCCGCCGCGGTGACCGGGCCCAACGGCGGCTACGCCCCGTTCTGGTTCGACAAGCCGACGGATCCGAGCCAGCCGCTCACGGGCGAGTGGGACCAGGACATGCGGATCACCTGGACGTTCACCTACAACGACAACGGCGTCAAGCAGGCGACGAAGTCGGCGGACTTCCACACCCTGGCCGGGCCCGACAGCGACGGGGACGGGGTCGCGGACGTCAACGACGCGTGCCCGTCGACGAAGGGCACGCTCCCGAACGGCTGCCTGCCCGGGGTGCAGACGGACCCGGATGGCGACGGCATCTTCGGCGGGGCGGACCTCTGTCCCGCGACGGACGGCCAGGGCGCGCTGAACGGGTGTCCCGGCGGCGTCGTTCCGGTCGCACCACCCGCGGGAGCCGGCGGCGCGACGGGCCAGCCGCCGGGCGTCCTTCCGGTCGCTCCGCTGTCGGGGCGGACCGGCCTGGCGCGGAACGCGCTGCTCAAGCGCTCCGGCCTGGGGAAGGGTCTGGCGGTCAAGGTCTCGTGCTCACGCGACGCGACCGCGTCGCTCAGCCTGGCGATCTCGGCGAAGCTCGCGCGGAAGCTCAAGCTCAAGGTGCCACGAAGGGCCGCGTCCGTGCCGGTGGCATCCGGCCGCGGGGCCTGCAGGGCGACGGGCGGCGGGACGGTCCGGATCACCCTGTCGGCGTCGGCGCGCAAGCGCCTGGTCAGGGCGAAGGGGCGGCTCCCGGCTGTCCTGAAGCTGACGCTCAGCACGCCGGGCGTGCCGGCCGCGACGACCAGCCTCAGCGTGAGGCTCGCGTGACGGCTCAGGCCCAGCCCATCGGCTCATAGCCGCTGGAGCGCGGGGCCGAGGCGATCAGGACGCGCGCGGGCGCCGTCCCGTCGTTGCGGACGGTGCGCCGCAGCGCGGGGTCCAGACGCGCGAGGGTGCCCTGCGGCAACGGGTGGTCGACGCCGTCGATGACGAGCACCGCGTCCCCGGCGAGGGTCAGGAAGACCTCCTCCTGGTCGCGGCCGCTCTCGTCGTGCTCGGGGATCGTCCCGCCCGGCTCGATGTCGACGACGTTCAGGCCGAACGACTCGAGCTCGAGCCCGCGGCGCGCGAGCGCCCATGAGCCGTTGCGCTCCAGGTCGTCGATGCTGGTGATCGCGAACGGCAGTCGCTCTGGCATGGTGCAACCCTCGCGGCGCGGCGGACCCACGTCAACTCGTAGTTCGCACGGTGACGCCTGCGTCACCTTCGCGCTACGCTGCGCCGCCCCGTCACACGTCCCCGCACCATCCTCGAGGAGCTCTCTGATGGCGAAGCAGCCACGCATCATCGTCGGGCAGGTCGCCGCAATCACCGGCGGCGCCCGTGGCATCGGCAAGGCGACCGCACGCGCGCTCGTGCGCGAAGGCATGAGGGTCGCGATCGGCGACCTCGACCTGGCAGCCGCGCAGGAGGCCGCCGAGCAGATCGGCGGCGGCACGATCGCCCTGGAGCTGAACGTCACCGACCCGGACTCGTTCGCGGCCTTCGTCGACGGCGTCGAGGAGCAGCTGGGTCCCATCGACGTGCTGATCAACAACGCCGGGATCATGCAGCTCGGCCCGTTCCTCGCCGAGGACCCCGCGACGACGCGCCGGATGATCGACATCAACATCTTCGGCGTGCACTACGGCAGCATGCTGGCGCTCGAGCGGATGGTCCCGCGCGGTCGCGGGCACCTGATCAACATCGCGTCCGCCGCCGGCAAGGCCGGCTACCCGCACGGTGCCACCTACTGCGGGACGAAGCACTACGTCGTCGGCATGAGCGAGGCGCTGCGCGGCGAGATCCGCGGCACGGGCGTCGAGATCTCCGTCGTCATGCCGGTCGTCGTCCACACGGAGCTCGGCTCCGGACTCCCGACGACGCGCGGCGTCAAGCAGGTCGAGCCCGAGGACGTCGCGGCCGAGATCGTCTCGGCGCTCAAGCAGCCGCGTTTCGACGTCTTCGTCCCGCGCTCCGTCGGGCCGCTCAACCAGGTGATGGCCGTCGTCCCGCGCAGCGGCCGCGAGGCGCTCAGCCGCGCGCTGAAGGCCGACCAGGTCCTCTCCGGCGCGGACCCGAACATCCGCGCAGCGTACGAGCTGCGCGCCCAGCGCTCGGAGCCGGGCCTGGAGCCCGGCGCGGCGCCGAAGGAGCTGGAGGAGTCGAAGTAGCGGTGGGATCCGCGGGGGCGCCGGTCAGCGGACCGCCGCCCCCGCTGCTCGGGCGCGCCGCGAGATCGCCGGCAGATCGAAGGTCACCAGCGCCCCGCCCTCGGCGGCGCTGCCGATGGTGAGGCGACCGCGGTGTTCATCGATGATCCGCTGGACGATCGCGAGGCCGAGCCCCATCCCGCCGTCCGCCTGGTCCGCGTCGGCTCCACGCTCATACGCCCGCAGCACGATCGCGCGCTGCTCCGGAGCGATCCCCGGGCCGTCGTCGGCCACGGCGACGCAGACACGATCGCGGCGACGACGCACGGTGCAGCGGATCACGCCGCCATCCGGCGCCGCGCGCATCGCGTTGGTCACGAGATTCGTGAGAGCCGAGCGCAGAGCGTCCGCGTCTCCGAGGACTGCGGAGCCGGGGTCGGCGGAGGTCACGAGCCGCTGGCCGCGCCGCGAGGCGATCAGCCTGAGGTCTGCGGCGACCGACCAGGCCGAAGCGGCGAGGTCGACGGGACGGACCTGTCCGCGCCGTCGCGGCGTTGACGTCTGCACCGCCGCCAGCGTGTGGACGCCGTCGACCACGCGCTGCGCGTTGGCCCGCAGCCGCCCCACGTCGGCGGCGGCATCGACGCCGAGCTCAGCGTGGGACAGGTGGTCGCACAGACTCACGATGATCGCGAGCTGCGCCTGGATGTCGTGCGCGATCTCCTTCGGGTCGGGATCCACGTCGGATCCTGTCGGCGCCATGTCGACACACGGCCCCACGCGCCTCGTCGGGCGCTGACTCCCTGCTTCGCTTCGCATCGGTCCCCCCGGACTCCCTGCTTTGGACGCGCTCGCGGAAGCAAGCTTACGGGGAATTCTCATCGAAGGGGCGATTCGCGGTGAGATATTTCGTGCAGCGAGGTGACCTTCCTCCCCGCCCGGGGGCAGCCGCAGGGTCGGGACGCGGGGGCAACTCTCAACGCGGCTCGCGGCGCGGCCGGGAACGCTGTTCATGCGGGCGCGGGCTGGTGTGCGGGCGTGCGGAATCGCTCGTGGCTCTCGGCCTGAGGCTCGTCGGCGTCCCGATGGGCGTCGGTCCCAAGCCGGCGGGCGGTCCTCCATCCCCCCGGAGGGCCGTCCGGCCGCGTCGTCCCACCGTTCGCGGCCCGCGGCCTACCGCTCGACCGGCGTGTGGGGTGGACTTCTGACCGCCGGTGGGTTATACCCCCGGCCTACAACCATCAACGTGCGCGCCGGAATCTGCCGGTTCACGCACGACAGACCATCCACGCTCCGGGGGGTACGCATGGACAGGTTGACTCAGGCAGCGGACAGCGGCCGAGACGATTCCGCAGAGTTCGATGCCGATGACGCAGCGGTCCCGATCAGGGTCGTGATCGCAGACGATGATGCTCTGGCGCGTCGCGTCGTTCGCGACGCGCTGCAGGATGCAGGACTCACGGTCATCGCCGAGGCCGTGAACGGCCGCGAGGCGATCGAGCTTGCCCGGTACTACCGGCCCGATGTCGTCGTCATGGACGCCATCATGCCGGGAATCGGGGGGCTCGAGGCGACCCAGGCGATCACCGCCGGCAGCTCGACGATCAAGGTCGTCGTGCTCACCTCGAGCGACGATGAGGAGCTCGGTCTCATGAGTCTGCGCTCGGGCGCGGTCGGATTCGTGTCGAAGTCCGTCGCCCTGAGCGCGCTGCCACGGGCCGTAGCCTCGGCCCATCGCGGTGAAGCGGTGGTCTCCCGGCGGCTGACGATGCGGCTCGTCGACGCCGTGCGCTCGGCCGGCAGGGACGGCTCCGGAGTTCGCCCGGTGAGAAGCCCGCTGACCTCTCGGGAGTGGGAGGTCCTGGATCTGATGTGCGACGGCGGCAGCACCGATGACATCGCCGATGCCCTGGTGTTGTCGCCGGAGACCGTTCGGTCCCACGTGAAGAACATCCTGCGCAAGCTCGGCGTCGGCTCACGGAGCGACGCGATCCACGAGGCTCGCCGGATGCGCTCGGCGATCGTCGTCGGGCATCTCACGGCCGGGGGCGTGAGCGCATGATGTCCCGGGCACGCTGAGAGCCGTTGCGCGGGAGGGAGCCCGCGTGGTGCGCGGCGGCGCCCGAGCGGAGGGAGCAGGCCGACTCGCGGCCTGCTCCCGCGAGGCGGCCGCGAGACTGCCCGCGAGAAACGATGCCCTCGCGCCGTTCATGGGGTGTGATGAATGCGTCGCCGCAGCAAGAGGAGTCACCGCGAGGGCGCCGGCCGCGCATCCTGTCGGTCATCGGCGCCCGCCCGGAGATCATCCAGGCGGCCCCGGTGTGCGCGGCGTTGCGCGAGATCGCCGACGAAGTCCTGGTCCACACAGGCCAGCACTACAGCGACGCGATGTCCGGGGCACAGATCGCGGCCACCAGCCTGCCGGAGCCGGACCACAACCTCGGCGTCGGGTCCGGATCGCGCGGCGAGCAGCTGGCCCGCGGCGAGGAGCGCCTGCTCGAGGTCATCCGCGCCGAGCGCCCGGATGCCGTCATCGTTCGCGGCGACACGAACGCGACGCTCGCCGGCGCTCGTGCGGCCGTGGCCTGCGGTGTTCCGCTGGTCCACGTCGAGGCGGGCCTGCGCTCCTATCGCGACGACATGCCGGAGGAGGTCAACCGCGTCGAGACGGACCGGCTCGCCGACCTCCTGCTCGCCCCGACGGACAGTGCCCGTGCCACGCTCGAGGACGAGGAGCTGCGCGGCCGCGTCGTCCTGACCGGCGATCCCCTCTGCGACATGCTCGAGAGCTGGCGGGACCGCATCGCCCCGGCCGAGGGTGAGTACCTGCTCGCGACCGTCCATCGCAACTACAACACCGACGATCCGGACCGTCTCGCCGCCGTGCTGGGCTGCCTGGCGCGCTCACCGTGGCCGGTGGTCCTGCCGCTGCACCCGCGCACGCTCGCGCGGCTCAAGGATTGGGGCCTGGCCGTGCCCGAGCAGATCGAGCTCGCCGACCCCGTGCCCTACACGCGGATGCTCGAGCTCGAGCGCGGCGCGCGCCGGATCGCCACCGATTCCGGCGGCGTACAGCGCGAGGCCTACCTGTGGGGCGTTCCCTGCATCAGCCTCCGTGAGGAGACCGAGTGGGTCGAGACGGTCGACACGGGATGGAACACGCTGGCCGGCGTCGATGAGGAGCGCTTCGCGGCGGCCCTCGCCGCCCCCGTGCCGGCCGAGCGCCCCCCCGTGTTCGGCGACGGGCGCGCCGCCGAGCGGATCGCGCAGGCGGTGCTGGACCTTGTGGCCTCGGGGATGGGAGCAGTCGCATGAGCGAGTTGAGGATCGGGATCGTGGGACTCGGGCAGATGGGCGGTTACCACCTGCGGAACTTCGACGAGATCGCCGGCGCGCGGGTCGTCGCCGTCGCGGAGCCCGACGCCGCCCTCGCCACCGCGCGCATCGCCCACCGTCCGATCGCGCACTACACCGATCACCGCACGATGCTCGAGTCGGAGGCACTGGATGCCGTGTGCGTCTGCGCGCCATCCGCACAGCACGCCGAGGTGGGGCTGGACGTCATCGACGCCGGTGTCGCGGTCCTCATCGAGAAGCCGATCGCGACGACGCTCGAGGATGGCCTGCGCCTCACGGCGCGCGCCCGTCGCGCCGGCGTCAAGCTCGTCGTCGGCCACGTCGAGCGCTACAACCCGGCGGTCCAGCTCATGTCCCAGCTCATCGCGGACGGGCGCATCGGTCGCGTCTACCGCGCGCATGCGACCCGGGTCGGCCCGCTTCCGCCGCGGATCCAGGACACGGGTGTCGCCATCGACCTCGCGACCCACGATCTCGACATCATGCAGGTCGTCCTGGGGCGCGACATCACGCGCGTCTATGCCGAGGGCGCGCGCTGGGCGCATCCCTCGCAGGAGGACATGATCACCTGCCTGATGCGCTTCGGCGAAGGCGGCCCGCAGGGGCTGCTCGACGTCAACTGGCTCACGCCCGAGAAGCGCCGCGAGATGACCGTGGTGGGCGAGGGCGGGATGATCCGCGCCGCCTACCTCACACAGGACGTGTGGCTCACCGAGGCGCCGACCGCGGACGGCTCGTGGGCCGAGCTCGCGCGTCTGCGCGGCGACGCCGAGAGCCGTGAGACCCGTCTTGCGCTGCGCCGCGTCGAGCCGCTGCGAGCCGAGCTCGAGGCATTCGTCGCCTGCGTACGCGACGACCTGCCCGAGCCCGTGAGCGGCGCGGATGGCTGCCGCGCCCTCGCCGCCGCGCTCGCCGTCCGCGAGTCCGCACACAAGAGCCGTCCCGTCGCCCTGCTCGACACAGCCGTCGCCCTGCCGCAGACCGCGGCCGCCTAGGAGGAACACCGTGATCCGCTTCGTCATCCCGGCGTACAACGAGGAGGAGAACATCCCCACGTTGCTGGCCGACCTCGGCCCGCGTGCGCAGGACCTCGGCGCAAAGATCATCTTCGTCGACGACGGCTCCACCGATGGCACGCTCGCCGCCATCGAGCGTCACCGCGGCGACCTGCACCTCGCCGTCGTGCGCCATGCCCGCAATGCGGGCCTCGGCACGGCCATCAACTCCGGCCTGCGCGCGGCGCTCAGCGAGTCGCTCGATGACGACGCGATCGTCACGATCGAGGCCGACAACACCTCCGACCTCGACGATCTGCCGCTGATGCTGCAGCGCTACCGCGCGGGCTACGACGTCGTTCTCGCCTCGGTCTACGCGCCGGGCGGACAGATCATCGGCGTCGAGGGCTGGCGGCTTGCCGCCTCCAAGGCGGTCTCGGGGACCTTCCGTCGCCTCGGCGGGCTCGATGACGTGCACACGCTCTCGTCGCTCTATCGCGTCTACCGCGCCGGCACGCTGCGGCGCGCTGCGGACACCTACGGCTACCTCCTCGTGCGTGAGCCCGGCTTCGCGGCGAACGTTGAGCTGCTGCTGAAGCTGTACAACGCCGGTGCCACCGTGGCCGAGGTGCCCACGGTCAACGACTGGGGTCGGCGCCAGGGCGTCTCGAAGATGCGTCTCACGCCGACCGTCGTCGCATACGGACGCCTGGCCGCCGCGCACATCGTCGGCCGCATCCAGCCACCGCCGCTCTCGCCGCTGCATGAGATCACCGACGGCGCGCTGAGCGCCGGCGCCGGCGCCCCGCTCAGCCTGTCCGCGACATCCGAGCCCTCGGGCCTGGCGACCGTTCCGGGCGTCACGTCGTGACCGGCGAACCCCGCACGGTCGCCGTCGTCGGAGGCGGCATCCTCGGCAGCGTCCTCGCGCTGCGACTGCAGCAGGCCGGCGCCCGTGTGACGTTGCTCGAGCGTGCGCCGAGCCTGGGCGGCCTCGCTGCGACGATCGACTTCGACGGTCACCAGGTCGACCGCTTCTACCACGTGATCGTCCCCAGCGACGATCGCATGATCGCGTTGACCGAGGAGCTCGGCCTCGACGACGACCTGTCGTTCTCCCCGGTCGGCGTCGGCTTCTTCGACGGCGAGCGCACGGTGCCGCTCGACGGCCTCAGCGACTTCGCACGGTTCCCGTTGCTGACGCCGGCCGGCCGGGCGCGCCTCGCGTGGTTCGTCGCCTCATGCCAGCTGCGCCGCGACTGGTCCGGACTGGAGAACGTCCCGCTCGAGGACTGGCTCCTGCGCCACTGTGGCCGTGAGGTCGTGGAACGCATCTGGCGTCCGCTGCTCGACTCGCGCTTCGACGGGAACTGGTCGGAGCTGCCCGCGACGTACCTCTGGGCCCGCACCAACCGTATGCGCAGCGCCCGTCGCAACGGCGGCGCGGAGACGATGGGCTGTCTTCGGGGCGGCCACGGGCGACTCATCGAGGCCACCGCGCGGCGCGCGGCAGAGCTCGGCGCCGAGATCCGCGTGGGCGCGGGAGTCGAAGGCCTGGTCCAGGGCGCGGACGGGGCCGTCACCGGCGTGCGCGTCGACGGCGTCGACGAGCCCTACGACCTCGTCGTCGCGACGCTGCAGCCGCCCGGGCTGCAGCGGCTGCTGCCCGAGGGGTTGCAGGGTCTCCTGGACGCGTACCCGCAGCGCTACCTCGGCGTGGTGTGCCTGATCCTCAAGCTGCGCGAGTCGCTGCTGCCCTACTACTCGGTCAACATCTGCCAGCCGACGCCGATCACGACGATCGTCGAGACCTCGCACGTCGTGGGGACCGAGCACACCGATGGGCTGCGCCTTGCCTACGTCCCGAAGTACTGCGAGGCGAGCGCACCGGAGTTCACGGAGGACGACGAGCTCCTCTACGGACGCTTCACGGACATGGTCGCCCGGATCGCCCCCGGCTTTCGCCACGAGGACGTCGTGTCGTGGACCGTGCAGCGCGCCCCGACGGTCGAGCCCGTTCATCCGCGCGGCACAGCGCAGCGTCTGGCACCGGTGTGGCCCGGCGTGCCGGGGCTCGGACTCGCTTCGGCCGCGCAGGTCTATCCCCGGCTGCTCAACGGCGACTCGGTCGTGCGCCTCGCCGAGGAGGTCGCCGCCCAGGCGACCGAGCGCCTGGCCGGCGACGCTCCCGCCGCTCCCGTGGCGGCGCTCTCAGGGGGCGCACCGTGAAGGGGCTGCTGATCGCGAGCACCGGAGGCAGCCCCGGCCCCGTCGGCTACGGCGGGATCGCGATGACGGCGCTCGCGCCCGTGGCCAACCGGCCGCTGCTGCTGCACGCCCTCGCGGCGCTCGCGGCGACAGTGGGCGGCGACGTCGCGATCGCCGCCGCCGCAGAGGACCTCACGGCTGTCGAGGCCGCCCTTGAGCGCGGTGGTGTGCGCGGCGACGCGGAGGTCATCGTCACCGACGGCCCCGGCGTCGCGGCGGCGATCGCCGCCGCCCGTGGGTGGCTCGCCGGGACGCCGTTCATCGCCCAGCACGCCGACGGCCTGCTCGCCGGCCCGGCGCCGGTTGCGGCCCTGCTCAGCGGTGGCGCGGAAGTCGGGCTGCTCGTCCAGGCACGTCCTGCGACTCAGCCACCCGACCTCGCCGTGCGCCGCCTGCAGCGCCTCGGCGGCCCCCTGCTGGACGGGGCGGGTGACGTGGCGCTCGTCGGTGCGTGGGCGTTCGCCGGAGCAGTCGCCGCGCTCGTCGAGCGTCGTCGCGCCGACGGCCACGACGACGCGCTCGCCGACATCGTCGAAGCCGTCCACGACGGCGGCGGCGCGCTGCACACCGAGATCGTCCGTGGCTGGCGACGGTTCGAGGGCGACGTCAGCGAGCTCCTCGAGCTCAACCGCATGGTCCTCGACGAGCTCGACGACCAGCCCCTGCCCGCGGGCCTCGACGGCGTGAGCGTCCAGGGCCGCGTGCTGATCGACCCGACGGCTCAGGTGTCCGCGACGATCGTCCGCGGCCCCGTCGTCATCGGGCCGAACTGCATCATCCACGACGCCTACATCGGCCCGTACTCCGCGATCGGCGCGGGCGCCCGCATCGAGGGCACGGAGGTCGAACACTCGATGATCCTGCCCGGCGCGTGCGTCCTGCACCTCGGGCGCCGTCTCGACGGCAGCGTCGTCGGCGCGGGCGCCAGCGTTTCGCGCCACTTCGCGCTCCCCCGGGGCCTGCGGCTGGTCCTGGGCGACGGTGCGGAAGTCGCGATCTGCTGATCGGCGGGCGCAAGGGCAGGGCGGCCCGGTGCGTTCCTTGAGCATGAGTCCCACCGCCCTGCGGGCCGCCCGCGCCGTCGTCCCCGCCCGTTACCGGCCCGCCATCGCGGGCGCCGTCCGTCCGCTCGTCCACCGCGGTGACCGCGTCGTCTGCCCGTGTTGCGGCGGCCACTTCGGATCGTTCGCCCGCCATCGCACGCGTCCGCACGCAAAGTGTCCACGCTGCGGCTCGCTCGAGCGCCACCGGCTGCTGTGGCTCTTCCTGAGCGAGCGCACCGACATCCTGCAGGCGCCGCTGAGCTTCCTGCACATCGCCCCCGAGTACTCGATCGGCGGGCTGCTGCGCGATCGACCGAACCTTGACTACCGCAGTGCGGACCTCGAGTCGCCGCTCGCGGACGATCACGTCGACGTCATGGACCTGCCGTACGCGGATGGGTCGTTCGACGTCGTGATGTGCAATCACGTCCTTGAGCACGTCGACGACGACCGCCTCGCGATGTCCGAGCTCGCGCGCGTCGTCGCGCCCGGCGGCCGGCTCATCGTGCTCTCGCCGATCGACCGCCGCCTCGCCACGACGATCGAGGATCCCGCGATCACCGACCCGGTGGACCGCGAGCGCGTCTACGGCCAGTTCGATCACCAGCGCCGCTACGGCGCCGATTTCGCCGACCGCCTCGCCGAGACCGGGCTGGATGTCGCCGTGGTGCCCTTCATCGAGGAGCTCGACCCGGAGCGCGTGGCGCGCAATGGGCTCACGCGCGAGGACGAGGTCTTCGGGGTCGAGGACCTGTTCCTCGGCGTGCAGCGCACCGCGCCACAGCACGCCTGAGCGGGCAAGCGATGCGCCTGCTCCTCATCACCCCCGCGCGCGATGAGGCCGAGCACCTGCCGGCCGTCCTGGCATCCCTCGCGGCGCAGACCCGGCCGCCCGACGAGTGGGTCGTCGTCGACGACGGCTCGACCGACGGGACACCTGAGCTGCTCGCGCGGGCGCGGGACGAGATCCCGTTCCTGCATGTCGTTCAGACGCCGGCGGGCTTCACGTCGGCAGGACGCGACCGTCTCGCCGCCGCCGCCGCGCCGCGGGCCTTCAACCACGGGCTGCGCTCAGCGCGCCTGCGTGACGACTTCGACCTCGTCGGCAAGCTCGACGCCGACACGGAGCTGCCGCCCCGCTACTTCGAGTCGTTGCTCGAGCGCCTGGCAGCCGATCCTGACCTGGGCATCGTCGGGGGCGTGCGCCACGAGTGCGCCGCTGACGGCTCGTGGCGCGTGCTGGCGATTCCCGCCGACCACGTCCCGGGCGCCCTGAAGCTCTACCGCCGCGCCTGCTTCGAGGCGATCGGCGGGATGGAGGAGCTTCTCGGCTGGGATGCGATCGACGAGACGCGCGCGCGCATGACCGGCTGGCGGACGCGCTCGTTCGACGATCTCGTCGCGCTCCACCACCGCGCATGGGGGACCGCCGACGGGCGCCTGCGCGGCCGCGTGCGCTACGGCCGCTCGAGCTGGGCCGCCGGGCAGAGCGCCTGGTGGGTGGTCGCGAAATCCGGCAAGGTCGCGCTGACGATGCGCCCGCGCGGGCTCTCCGGCGCGGCGTACGCCTGGGGCTATGCGGCGGCGCGGGCTCGGCGGCTGCCTCGCGTGCAGGATGAGGCCTATCTGCGACACGTCCGGCTCGAGCACCGTCAGCGCGCGTTGCGCGTCGCGCGCCGCGCCGGGCTGCCCGCGGGCGTCGCGCGCCGGCGCCCGGTCGCCTGAGCGCAGCGGTCGTCAGACCGCCGCTGCGCCGGGAGCCCGGCGGCGCAGCGAGGGGCCGAGCCGGTCCCGCCCCTCGCCGGCCAGGCGGCGCAGGACGGGCCAGGGTCGCGGCCGTGCCACTCGCGCGCTCGCGGGGCGCCGGGCTGGGATGACCTCGAGCGCCAGCCGGCCGGGGCGGGCCACGCGCAGCGTGAACGAGCCGACGCCCGGCGGGCCGGGGGTCAGGGCACGCACGCCCACTGCCTGCGCCTCGGGCGGTGGCTCGACGACGATGCGGTCGACGCCGTTGGGCACCTCCACGCCGACGCGCCGGCTCCACGGGCGCACGTGCAACACGCGTCCGTCGCGGCGGGTCTCAGCACCACCGCGTGCGACGTCGTCCAGCGGCCCCCAGTGCACGTCACCGAGCGCATTGACGTCGGCCGCCGCCCGCTCGAGCGTCTCCAGGCCACCGGCGAGATCGTCGTGGTGGCCATAGAGCACGAGCGGCTGGCCCAGGAGTGCGCGCAGGACGAGATCCTCGCGCGGATGGGTGAAAGCGCTGCGCAGGAGCACGGGCAGGCCCGGGCCGACGAAGTCCGCGGGACGCCAGCCGGCGAGCGGTCCGGCGCCGGGAGGCCGCTCGAGCCAGTGGCGCTCGGGCGTGGCGACCCAGGGGTAGGGGCGCGTCATGCACAGCGCCTCGAAGCCCGCGTCGAGCAGGGCCGGCGGCATGGCGGCGCCGGCGCGCTCGTGCGGGGGGACCATGACGCGCGCGACGTGGACTCCGGTGCGCCGCTCGAATGCCGCGATGCGCCGCTGCGCGCTCAGCGCGAGGGCGAGGGCCGCGCGTTCGTCTCGGGGGAGCGCCAGCTCCCCGGCGAGGTGGTCGTTGCCGTGCGCGACCACCGACAGCTCCGGTCGTTCGCGGACCAGGCGCGCCGTGGCCGGGTGCGTCGACCAGCCGTCGAGGGGAACCATCGCGACGGCGAGGTGGTAGCGATGCTCGCGCGCGTGGGCCGCCACCCGCGCGTAGTCGAGGTGGCCGTAGCGCGGCCGGCGCAGATTCGGGTCGTCGAGGATGATCGCGGCGCGCAGCGGCGGCCGGCTCCAGGCGTCGTCGGCCGCCGCGGCTCGGATGAGGTCGAGCAGCGCGAGCAGCGCGAGGCAGCGGCCAGGTGCGAGCCGCTCGCGCAGCGCCTCGCCGGGCGCGAGCTCGGCCGGCGCCAGCGCGACCTCGCGGTGCCCTCCGGGGCCCGTCGTCCAGACGGGGACGGCGCCGGCGCGCGCGAGGATGCGGCACCCCTCGGGCACCGCGAGCGGAGCGAGCGGCGAGCGCTCACTCAGGGTGGCCCGGCGCAGCGGACGCTCGAGGCCGGGGTCGTCGGCGATCACGAGCGTGACAGCCTCGGCACCGGGGCGCTCCTCGCCGGCGCAGGCCATGCTGGGCAGCCCTGGTGGCAGCGTCTCGCGCCGGGCGCCGGTGCCGAACGCGAGCACGGCATCCAGGCCTGCTGGATCCTCGCCCTCCCAGGCGACGAACCGGGCGCCGACGGCCTCTTCGAGGGCGTCGAAGAGCACGCGGCGACGGGTACGCTCGGCGCCCGGCCGCACCCCGACGACGACCCGCTCGCTCATCGCCTGGCGATCGGCTGCAGCCGGCGGTAGAACTCGCGCATCGGCGTCGCGCGGCCGAGCGGCACGCCGCAGCGCGCGACCGGCTCGGCGGGGTTGCCGCGGACCATGGTCAGCGGCGGGACGGACCGTGTGACGACACTGCCAGCGTGGATCACCGCTCCGTCGCCGATCGTCACGTGGGGCAGGATGATCGAGCCCGGCCCGACGAAGACGTCGTCCCCGATCCGCACCGCGACTCCGTCGGCCGGAAGATCCTCACCCTGCTGGTGGGCGATGATGAGCACACGCGCGCCGAGGTCGACGCCGCGGCCGATGTGGATGAGCTGGGGATGGGCCGTCTCGAGCATGACGTCCGTGCCGATGAAGCATCCCTCGCCGATCGTGACGCCGCGCCAGCGGTGCAGGCGCACGCGCAGCGTCGTCGCCCCCGGGCCGTAGAGGGCGAGGAGTTGCAGGACGCGACGCAGCGCGCCGCGCAGCGGGGCTTCGCGTCTCACCGCCGGCCCTCGCCGAACGTGTCGAGGTCGAATGCCACGGGCCGGTCGGCCGGCGCGGGCCCCGCGGCCTGGGCCGCGAGGTGCCGGACGAGCGGCCCGACGACGGTCAGGTCGGCGGGCTCCATGCCCTCGAGGTCGACGGGATGGCCGAGTCGCAACTCGAGGTCGGCGAGGATCTCGAGGAACCCGAGCGAGTCGACGATGCCGTGCTCGCGCAGGTCGAAGTCGTCGGTCACGTCGTCCGGGCCGAGCGCGAAGGCCGCGAGCGGCTCGGCGCACGCCGCGAGCAGCAGTGTGCGCACGTCAGCCTCGGTGAGGCTCATGCCATCGCCTCCTGCCGCGGCCGGCTCAGGAGCTCGGTCAGCGCGCCACGGTCGTACTTGCCGTTCGCATTCAGGGGCAGTTCAGCGAGCAGCTCGATGCGTCGCGGGACCATGTAGGGCGGCAGGCGCCGGGCGGCGCGTTCGAGCAGCGCGGGCACCACGACCGCCGGGTCGCCGACGAAGGCCGCGATACCGCCCGCGCCGCTCTCGGTCAGCGGCCAACCGATGGCGACGACGGCGTCGCATCCGGACTCCTCGCGCAGGACGGCCTCGATCTCGCCGAGCTCGACCCGGTGCCCGAGCACCTTGAGCTGGTGATCGGTCCGCCCGAGATAGACGAGCGGCTCACCCGGGGCGGCCGGGCGGCGCACGCGGTCGCCGGTCCGGTAGTGGACCTCGTCCGTTCCGGGCGGGACGACGAACGCCTGCGCGGTGCGCTCTGGGTCGCGCCAGTAGCCGAGGGTCACCTGGGGTCCGGCGAGCAGGAGCTCGCCGTCGTCGCCCGGCGCAACCTCGCGCTGCTCGTCGTCGGCGACGAGCACGCGCATGCCGGGGAACGGCTCGCCGATCGGGACGACGCCGTGGACCGCCTGTTCGGCCGAGCTTGGGTCCTCCCAGCGGTGCAGCGTGCAGGCGATCGTCAGCTCGGTGGGGCCATAGAGGTTCTCGACGATCGAGCCGGGCGCCGCGGCGGCCCACGCGCGCGTGGTCTCCACGGGAAGCGGCTCACCGCAGAAGAGGCTCCAGCGGAGTGTCGGGTAGCTCGCCGGCTTCAGCATGCCCATGCGGCGCATGAACGCGCCCGTGGAGGGCACCGAGAACCATGACGTCAGCGCCGACTCACGCAGGAAACGCCCGGGAGCCATGAGCTCAGCCTCGGGCAGACAGCACAGGCACGCGCCCGCCCCCCAGGCCATGAACATGTCGAACACCGACAGGTCGAACGTCAGGTCGAACGTCTGCGAGAGCCGGTCCTCGGGCCCGAAGCCGTAGTGCTGCTGCATGACCTCCATGAACGCCGTCGCATTGCGGTGGGCGACCATGACGCCCTTCGGCGTGCCGGTGCTGCCCGAGGTGAAGAGCAGGTAGGCGATCGCGTCCCGGGCGGGCGGCGCGGGCCTCCGCCACGCGCTCGCCGACAGGAGGCCGCCGCCGCCGAGCACCTCGTGCGCGGGCAGCAGATCGCGCAGCTCCGCCACGTCGTGAACGTCGGGCACGAGGATCGTCAGGCGCGTCGTGACGCCGGCGAGCAGATCGGAGAGCAGCGGAATGCCGGAGGGGTCGACGACGAGCGCCCTGCAGCCGGATCGCTCGAGCATGGCCCGATTGCGCTCAGCCGGGAAACGCGGGTTCAGCGGGACGTAGCCGTGACCGCGCAGGAGCGCCCCGAGCACGCCGGCGAACGCGACCGTGGAGCGCGCGCCCAGCACGGCGGTCAGGGGAACGTCGCCCACGATCGCGCGGTCGGCGAGCGTCGCTGCGATCGCCGCGGCGCGGTCACGCAGCTCGGCGTAGGTCAGGCGCACGCCGGCGACCTCGAGCGCGGGGCGCTCTGGGTGGGCCTCCGCAGAGCTCAGGAAGCCGTCGGCCAGTGATGTCGTCGTGACGGGGGTGCGCTTGGCGTCCATCCGCCCGATCAACGGGCCAGAACGCCGGCTTCTTGCGTCGAGAGGCTCCGGCGCGTCTGCAGCTCGGCGGCGCCGTCGCCGGCCCGGCCGGCGTAGTAGGCGAGCGTCGCGCGCCAGACGGCGAGCGTCTCGCGGGGTCCGGTCCGCCGGGCGGGCGGTGCAGCCCGCATCGCCGCTCGCAGGGCGTCGGTGACCGCCGGCCAGCGCAGCTCATCGGCGAGCGCGCTCCCCGCGTCGCGGGCCGTGGTCAGTGCATGGGGATCGTCGAGCAGCTCGAGGATCGCGTCGGCGGCCGCCCCGGCGTCGCCGGGGCCGAGCAGGCGCGCGAACCCGCGCGCGCCGAACATGGTCGCCACGTCGTCGCCACGCGTCAGGACGCACGGCAGCCCGGCCCAGAGGTAGTCCATGTAGCGTGCGCGCGCGGCGAGCAGCGCCTCCGGCGTGTCGCGGTGGAGCGTCAGTCCGAGATCCGCCTCGAGGAGCACCTCATGACGGCGCTCGAAGGCAACCCAGTCGTCGAGGAACAGCACCGTTTCGTCGAGGACGCCGAGCTCGCGGGCGACGGCGCGCGCCTCCTCGGTGGCCGCGAAGCGCTCTGTGTCCTGGTGCGGGTTGCGACCCGCGGTGATCACGAGCTTCACGTCCTCGCGGCCGCGCGCCCTGATCGAGGCCATCGCGCGGACGGCGGCCGGCGCGTCGAACCAGCGCCAGACGCTGCCCCACCACAGCACGACGCGGTCGTCCTCGCCGATCTGCGTGAATCGCTCGCGCAGCGGCCGGCCGGCCGCCTCCGCCGGCGGCGGCGCGATGCCGAACGGCACGACGACCGGACGGATCTCGGTGCCGGGGGCGCGGCCGGCGCGGGCGAGCTCGGCGAGCAGCGCAGCCCGCTGGCCATCGCCCGCGCAGAGGATCGCGTCCGC
Source organism: Solirubrobacteraceae bacterium (assembly GCA_017882425.1). Lineage (GTDB taxonomy): Bacteria > Actinomycetota > Thermoleophilia > Solirubrobacterales > Solirubrobacteraceae > F1-60-MAGs163. The sequence goes on along the minus strand of JADGPM010000323.1, from coordinate 1,485 downwards.
GTGGCGCAGCTGCAGGCGGCGCACGCCGAGCGCCATGCGCCGCTCGCGGCGTGCCCAGTCGTCGTCTTCCGGCAGCGTCGCCAGCTCGAGCTCGATGGGGTCGTACTGGTCGGAGATCGCCGTCAGCGGGCGCACGGCCTTGAGCGCCATGAGGTAGGGCGGCAGGCAGTGCGAGATGATCGCGTCGTGGCGCAGCGCCTCGCGCAGGATCCGGCCGCGGCTCCACGCCACCAGCCGTACGCCGTCGACCTCGCGGTCGTCTGGCTCGTGGACGATGGCGGTCACGTCGTGCTCGCCGGCCAGGGCGCGCGCGAACTCCCAGGCGCGGATCTCCGGGCCGCCCATCCGCGGGCCGAGCCGGCCGGGGATGAGGACGAGCACGCGCCGGCGGCGCGGATCACGCGGCGAGGGCATGGGATCCCTCCAGCAGTTCGCCGCCGACGACCTGGCGGTGCCAGAGCTCGAAGACGAGCAGCGTCCAGAGCATCGGGCCATGGTCGCGCGCGCCGGCAGCGTGGTCCTCGACGAGCCTGCGCACCTCGGCGGTCCGGAAGAACCCCGCGACCGCGGCGTCGGGGGCGAGCAGCGTCTCGCGGGCAAGGGGCGCAAGCTCGCCGCGGAACCACGCCGCGAGGGGGAGCTCGAAACCCTGCTTGCGGCGATCGATCAGCGCGTCGGGCACCCGCCCGCGCAGCGCCGCGCGCAGCGCGATCTTCTTGCGCGCGCCGTCGACCTTCATGGCGGTCGGCAGCGCGTAGGCGAGCTCCACCAGTTCGTGATCGAGGAGCGGAGAGCGGCCCTCAAGGGCGTGGGCCATCGTCATCATGTCGGCCTTCACGAGCAGGTCCCCGGGCAGGTAGGTCCGCCGGTCGACGTCCATCATGCACTCGACCGGGGTCCGGGCTCCGGACGACGCCCACGTGTCGGTGATGACGGCGGCGGTCGTCTCGTCGTCGAGCGCCGCGAGGAACTCGGGCGTGTACGCGGCGGCGCGGCGCGGCCACGAGTGACGTGACATGCGCACGAGGTGGGCCTCGGCCGGACCGAGCGCGAGCAGGTCGCCCACACGCCGCGCCCGCGCCCCGGGTGCGTGCCGGTGCCCGGCCCCCGGGGCGCGGCGCAGAGCCGCAGCCAGCGCCCGACGCGCGGGAGCTGGCAGCGCGGCGGCGGGACCGAGCCGCGACGCGTTGACGTAGCGGTCGTAGCCGCCGAAGATCTCATCGCCGCCGTCGCCGTTGAGGGCGACCGTCACGTGCTCGCGGGCGAGCTGGGCGAGCAGGTAGGTGGGCAGGGCCGCATGGTCGGCAAAGGGCTCGCCGAAGCGGCGTGCGAGTTCGGGCAGGAGGCCGACGGCGTCAGCCCGCACGACGAACTCGTGGTGCTCGGTCCCGAATCGCTCGGCGACCGCGCGTGCGTGGGGGAGCTCGTCGTACTCCTCCTGCTCGAAGCCGATCGAGAACGTGCGCACGGGGCCGGTCGCCGCCT